>JAFSOW010000030.1 GCA_017443165.1 Acidaminococcaceae bacterium
ATTATTTCAGCATTGTTTACAGCACGAATCCCTTGCGTGAAACAGATGATTATTACTGGCGGGCCTGTTATCGCAAAGGTATGGATTTATATAATATTGGGAACTCCTTTTCAGCACTTAATGCAGCGTTTCGTGATGTGACAAAAGCAAAAGAGTTATACGAAAAAAGAGATTCGAAGGCAGGACCTGCAGATATTACAAAAGAGGAATTATATCTGAATTGGGAAAAACTGGGACGGGAAGTTCAAGCTTATATTAAAATGATAGAAGAGATGCCGGTTGTAAAGAAAGTCCGTTGTATTGCAGATGACGTTCTCTGCCTTACAAAGGGCAAGATTTATGATGTGCTGGTGGAAAAACGCGACTATTATGAATTGGTTGACGATGAAGAGGAAGACGTATATATTTACGGAAAGGACCTTTTTGAAGAGATTGAACCGTAAATAATGTAGAGGACAGAACAGGAGGCATACCAATGATTTATACAGACAAAACCAAAAAAGCCATGAAACTTTGCTATGAAGCACACAAGGGCCAGGTGGACAAGAGCGGGCTGCCTTATGTTTTTCATCCAGCCCATGTGGCGGAACAGATGACGGATGAAGCTACCACTATCGTGGCTCTGTTGCACGATGTGGTGGAAGACACGGATTACACGCTGGAAGATCTTGCTGCCGAAGGGTTCGGGGAAGACATTCTGGAAGCCGTGGCGCTGATGACCCACGAAGAGGACGTACCGTATCTGGACTACGTGGCGAAGCTCAAAGATAACCCTATCGCGAGAGCAGTAAAACTGGCTGACCTGGCTCACAACTCTGATTTGTCCCGGATTGGTGAGGTTGATGACGAAACGAAACAAAGGCTGGAGAAATATAAAAAGGCCATAGCATTGTTGAATGATAATTCATTGCGGTAATTCATGTTCGTGAAAAGGAGAGGATACAGATGCTGGGAGCAATCGTTGGCGATATCGTCGGTTCCGTATACGAATGGAACAACATAAAAACAAAAGATTTCCCTTTGTTCCGGAAGGACTGTTTTTTCACGGATGATACCGTCATGACCTGCGCGGTTGCGGAAGCGGTCATGAATGGCGGAAAGAAAGATGATTTTATCGATGCCATGAAAAAATACGGCGAAATGTACCCGGATGCCGGTTATGGCGGAAGATTCTATACCTGGCTGTTCAACGATGACAGGGAACCTTATAACAGCTTTGGCAACGGCTCGGCCATGCGTGTGTCTCCCTGCGGGTGGATAATGAATTGCGGTTTTTACGGCAGGACGGGCCTGGCTCCTTACGTCGGCAGAGACATGGCGGAATTATCTGCGGCGGTCACCCATAATCATCCGGAAGGAATCAAAGGGGCGCTGGCAACCGCGGATGCCATCTTCCTGTGCCGTTTTTACTTTGGCGGCTGGGCCCGTGACTACGAGGAGCCCATCAACGACAATCCGGCAGAGTGCAAAAAGCGCATCCGGGAACACATTGAGAGGGAATTCGGATATGACTTGTCCCGTACACTGGATGAGATCCGTCCGACGTACCAGTTCAATGAGACCTGCCAGGATACGGTGCCGCAGGCCATCACTGCGTTTTTGGAAAGCACCGGTTTTGAAGACGCCATACGGAACGCGATATCCCTTGGCGGCGACAGCGATACGCTGGCGGCCATCACCGGCAGTATCGCCGAGGCAGCCTACGGTATTCCTAAAGAAATTAAAGATCAGGCGTATTCTTATCTGGACGAGCCGCTGAAAGACGTGCTCAGACGGTGGAAAAAATTTATTGCCCCGATGATACACAGGCCATAATGATAAAACGAGGCAACTGTTGGCGTAGTATTTACAGAAAAGCAGGAGGCACATAAATGGAATTAAAAGAGATTCTGGAACAGCAGACGGAAGTTAAAAACTATAAAAATGACAAACCTTGTGATTTCCGCAAGCTGTTGAAGAGGGCGGACTCCGGAAATGTCAAAGCCATGTATGACGCGGTGCAGACCATTAATTACAACGGACTTGCGGGAGAGGACACGGATGACGAAATGTTACAGCGCCAGCTGGCATATATAAAAAAACTCACAAAGATAAAACGCTATAAATACATGTGCATTTTTATGGGCGACGCGTATGCAAAAGGGACCGGCGTAAGGAAAGATATTAAAAAGGCAATCCGCTGGTATAAAAAAGCAGCCAAGGCGGGAACAAAATTCGGCAATGAATGCATAGGCATGATTTATTTTAACGGCACCGAAGTCCCCGCAGATTATGAAAAAGCATATGCGTATTTTACCAAAGACGACGGCAACAAATCCTTCTGCACCAGGTACGCGCTGGGCGAAATGTACCGGCAGGGTCTTTATGTGGAACAGGACGTGCAAAAGGCCTGGGACTATTATACCGGCATTGCGACGGACAGGTCTCCCTATTACGAAATGGATGATTATTACTGGCGTGCCTGCTACCGGTTAGGTTCTCTCTACCTGGATACCGCAGCGGAACTGATTGACACCGCGAAACGGATTTTTGACGAAAGAAGTTATGAGGCAATCGCTACGGACATTACGAAAAGAGAGATAGACCAGAAGTGGAAACTGGTTAAGAAGGCAGCAACTGAGTGGACAGGCTAAATATTATAATTAAAAAGGGATAAGGACGAAGTCGTTATGTCCGTCCGCAAAACGACCACAGTTTCTGTAAAAACAGGCAAAGGGTGATAGCCGTGTTTGAAAAACCGCTTCGCGCGGAGATCCGGTCCAAAATTGAAGAAATAAAAAGGCGATGGGAACGTTCCACAACGCAGGGAAAAGTAAAAATGTGCTTATTCAATTTAATTGTGTGGGTATTTCTTTTATTTTCCATAGTCGTTTGTATCGCGATACCCAGCCTTGATAGTTATACTATTCCCATCTTTTTATTAACCGCTTTTTATACGGTTTTATGGAGTATGTCAGAAGATCCGTTGAATGATCCGGAAGAACCGTTGCTTAAGTTTTTAGCTAAAAATATAGTATCTTTAATATTTGGAATTCTTTTTGCTATCGGAATATATTTAATACTCTAGTTTCAGATCAGCCGTAGATTTTTCTGTGGCTGATTTGTTATAATTAAGGAAATTCTGATTATCGGGCAAAGGGCGGACACATGAACACACAGACCATCAGGCAGGCATTTTATAAATCGATTCCCGTTTTGGCAGGTTATGTTGTAATCGGGATGGGATTTGGGATTCTCATGCGGAATGCCGGATACGGGGCCGCATGGGCTGCCGCCATGAGTATTTTTATGTATGCCGGTTCGATGCAATATGTAGGAGTGGGGCTTCTTACCGGAGGAGCGTCTGTTTTGACTACCGCCATTACAACGTTCATGGTAAACGCCAGGCATTTATTCTACAGCATTTCCATGATCAATACGTATAAAGACGCCGGCAAATATAAACCCTTTATGATTTTTGCTCTTACGGATGAAACGTATTCCCTGCTTTGCGACGGGAAAGTTCCGGCAGGGGTTGAGCCGGAACGCTACCGCTTCTTTGTTTCATTTTTTAATTACTGTTACTGGATCGCAGGCAGCATCCTCGGAAATTTGCTCGGGGCCGTGCTTCCGTTTTCCACGGCGGGAATAGAATTTTCGATGACCGCGCTGTTTGTCGCTGCCTTTACGGAACAGTGGCTGGAAACAAAGAATCATGTCCCAGCGCTTACCGGATTGTTGTGTACGCTTCTCAGCCTTGCCGTGTTCGGGCGGGAAAACTTCCTGATCCCGGCGATGCTGCTGATTACGCTGGCGCTGTCATTACTGCGCAGAGACGGGGAGGAAACGCTATGAAATCTTCTCTTCTGATTGCGGTAATGGTAATCGTGACCATATTGCTTCGCTTCCTTCCGTTTCTCTTGTTCAGAAAGCATACGCCTCAATATATATATTGTATCTCGGAAAGGTGCTTCCGCAGGCAATTATTGGCATGTTGGTGGTTTTTTGCCTGAAAGATATTTCCCCTTCAGGCCATCTTTCCGGCATTCCGGAACTGACAGCTGTCGCCTGTGTCGCAGGCGCACAGGCTTGGAAACGGAATTCGCTGCTCAGTATTCTGGCAGGAACGATACTGTACATGGCGCTTGTGCAGACGGTTTTTAGCTGAGTAAACTATAGCTTGCAGCAACGAAAAGGTTATGAACCGGTTCATTTAGGTTTTGGATGAGTGACGTTTCACGTGAAACAGGGTAAAAAACAATAAAAACTTCTTGCAGAG
>JAFSOW010000031.1 GCA_017443165.1 Acidaminococcaceae bacterium
ATTGCCAGGATGAAAGATTTTATTGAAGATGAACGGTGGCATAGCGAAAGGCTCCTTGTCCTGTACGGTCTTCCGGAAACCGGAAAGGATATGCTGGCAAAACAAATCCTGAGTTATTACAGGAATTCTGTAAAATGTTCCGTCTATGAAGTTGAGGAAACGGATACGATGGAAGACATTTATCAGCTTTTGGAGCGTATCCAGGAACAAGACAAAGACAGGGTGCGGCAGATAATTTGGTTTCGGGAGATAACCCGTGTTAAAGATTTCATTAGAAGATCGGCCTGCCTTCCTGATATATTTGCAACATATTTTCGGGTTATCATTGTATCAGGTACTGATTCCTTTACGTTTTATAATGCAGGGAACGATGAACTGTTTGACAGGACGACTGACATACATACAACGTATATCTCGTTTACGGAGCATTGCCGTCTGCTTGGGTCCAAAAGTTTAGATGATTATATTCATTACGGCGGGTTGTTGAATCCATCTGGTGAAAGGGTTGTGCATGATTATGACAGCGCTTATCAGTACGTGGACAAATACATTGCCGAAAACATTTATCGGAGCACACGTTCCGGCTGCCGGTTTGACCGGTATGAGCCGTTGAAGGGGTTGCCGCTGTCTGATTTAAAGATGTTTGTGCATGGAATCCTCTCGCTTTGCAGCGGCGTGTTTGCGAAAGATAAGGCGCAGGCGTTATTGAAAAAGGTTGCAGAAGATGAGAATCGCCCGGTCCATGAAATACTGGATTTTATTGAAGACGGATTCTTTTCCGGTCTTGATGCGGGATGTTCTTCCCGGGAAGTAAGTGAGGAATTCTTGGCTGCGATCAGCGTGATTGCCGGAAACCGGAAGCTACGTTTGGAGCTTAACATGGCTTGTTGTTTTGACGAGGTGCTGCGGCGGATGGATGTAGTGTCTGTTTTCAGACAGGTAAATTTTATATTTGAAGACGGCAGCTGGAAAATCAAGAGGCGAACGTATCCCTATCATGTTATCCAACCAGCTGTCAGATACTGGTATTTGCAAAAGGGCAGGGAATTCATAGAGGACTATAGGTATTATAATGAGATTTCTGAAGATGGCAGAAAAACCATTTCCAGAGCTCTGGGTGCGAAAATTGACAGGCTCATGGTGGCGGAGACTGTTTTGCATGACGTTGGTTGTATTTTGTCAACGGTTTTCCGTAAGAATTGGCTTGGCAGGGACAAGCGGTTTGAAGTTTTCAGGGCAGAGTTCCGAAAAGATGGCTGTTTATATGGCTGTTACGATTTGGTTGTACATGATTGGGAAACATTATCTCATTGGGGATTCGTTATAAATAACGGCTTTGAAGCTTCTTCCGAGGATGACAGGCTGTTTTCCGACAGGGAGTTACAGGAAAAACTGCAAAAGCAGTTTGGCCGTTGTAACAATGTAGCTGTTTTATACAAAGGAAAATCTTCAATCAGTCGTTTTGGCACAGTATATTTGAATATTTATGATTTCTTGTCATCCTTGGAAAGCAATCGTGACATGGGAAAGGTTTTCAAGGAATTGTTGGAAGGGATTTCGAAGTTAGATAAATAATAGGTGATTTCTATGCAGTATAGGAGTATCCTCGCTGTGGGTGATATCCATGGCATGTACCAAAAGTTACTATCACTGATGGATCAGGTACAATTCAATCCTGCTGAAGATCTGCTGGTCTTTCTTGGCGATTATATTGACAGGGGTCCGCAATCGCTGGAATGTCTGGACTATGTGATGGATTTATGCAAACAATTTCCGGAGAGGGTTATCCCGTTGCTTGGGAACCACGAGGCAATGTGCTTGAACTATTATGATTACGAACTGCATAAACGTTCCCTAATGGATAATTTTGGCAAACAGATGGTTTTGGTATGGTTGGACAATGGTGGAACAGATACACACAGGCAATTTCAGAAGTTGAAAAGATCTGAGCTGCAGAAACGGTTGCGTTGGATAAGGACGCTTTCCAATCATTATCATGTCGGTGATTACTATTTCTGCCATGCGGGGATCCAGCCCTTTATCCCGTTGGAAAAACAACGGGAAAGAGATTTGCTTTGGATTCGGGAAGGCTTCTTTGAACTGTACGATGGTCGGAATGGCACGATTGTAGTGGGACATACACCGACGCTGGTCTTGAAGAAAAAACATTGGATGGATTCTGATACGCCGCCGAATACACCGCAGTTTTTGGAGAACAACATTATTCTCTGCGATACAGGCGCATGCATGGATGGCGGCAAGTTAAGCTGCGTGGATGTGCTGACTAGAAAGTATTGGCAGACATAAAAAGGAGAACCACGGGACAGATTATTTGGGGGGCATAAAAATGGAAGCAGCAGAAAAGGTCAGTATCGCGCTGTTTGACGGGTTTACATTTATGCAAGACGTGCCGGACGGATGTCTGGACGAGTACGCCAAGACGGATTTTTCCAATCGGCGGGCGTTCGCAAGATGGCTGGAACAGCATGGGAAAGAATTCCTGTATGACGGTACAGAAAAGATATCTCCGTACCCATATTATATTTACTATAAAGGAAAGGATAATCAGTTTGTTTTCCGTGTCGCCATTGTGCCTGTAGACTTGTCCCGCCCTTGGCTCATACACTGGACTGGCGGAAGAGAAAAAATCTGGTATCTGAACCAGACAGATGAGTACAACCAGGTGAAACCGTGCGTTGAGCCGCAGGTCGTATCCTATGGGTTGGGCGGCGATACCTGCGTGGTTAGGAAATAGAGAGAGGAACTTTTATGTATAAGTTATTGACGCATACGGATCTTGACGGGGTGAGCTGCGCCGTCCTTGCCAAACTGGCATGGGGTGAAAATGTTGACGTAACATTTTGCCACAATCCGGCGGATGTGACCCAATACCTGTTGAAAAAATATAATGAAAAAGTTTGGCTGGAATATGGCATGATTTATGTCACAGACCTCAGTTTCGACGCGGATATTTTGAGAGACTGTAAGATATATAAAGATATCCTTCGCCTGTTTGACCATCACGGGACGGCGGTGGAACCGTTCAGGCCCTATTTTAAATGGGCTACGGTGGAAGTAGAGAAAGACGGACGGCTCACCTGCGGCACAGAACTGTTCTATCAGTATCTTTTGAAAAAAGGATTAGTTGGCAACCGGGATTTCTTTGTGGAGCAGGTACGCCTGTTTGACACATGGGACTGGTATAAAGGAAGAAGTAATCTTCCGAAGTACCTGTCCAATATCGTATTAAAACTGGGGCTGCAGTATTTCCTGCGGACGTTTACAGAACGGTTGAGAAGCCGGGACGTGAATGAACTGAACGTCTTCAACCAGTACGAACGGGATATCCTGTTGTATGACGAGGACAGGGAAAAGAAGGATGTGGGTTCTTTCCTGAAACAAACCTATATATGCGACGTGGAAAGTGAAGACATATGCCCCGATGAAACACAGTTCAAGGTCGGAATTGTCTTCAACAGCAGTTTTTATTCCTCTGTGCTGGGCAATGATATGTGCCGCGATCTGGGCGTAGATATTGCGTTCATGGTGAACCTGAACCGTGGGCGGGTGGAAGTGCGGACCGCAAGGGAAGATATCGACATTGGCTCATTGATGCAGACGTTTTATGCTGGCGGTGGGCACCGGAAAGCGGCTGGTGGCGTGTTGGATATTACGGAATACGTCATCAAAAAATGCCTGGGAAGGATTGGAAGCGTAAAGAAAATTGAGCAGGTAAAGTGATGGACTATAAACGTATTCTCGCCGTAGGGGATATCCACGGAATGTATGACAAGTTAATAGCGTTGATAGAACAGGTGCAGTTTTCCCCGGTGGAAGATTTGCTGATTTTCCTTGGGGATTACATTGACAGAGGACCGAAATCCTTGGAATGCCTGGATTATGTGATGAATCTTCAGCAACAGTATCCAGAACGGGTGGTGTGCCTTAAAGGCAACCATGAGGCTATGTGTGTGAATTATTATTGGTTCAAGGCTGATAAAATCGGATTCATATTAGCAGGGAAAGATTTGCAAGCTGCCCTCATGTGGTCAGGCAATGGGGGCAAAGAAACTAAAAAGCAATTTACGAAATTAAAAAAGCCTGAACTTCAGGCACGATTGAGTTGGATGCGCAAGTTGCCAAATTGCTATCAGATAGAAGATTTTTATTTTTGCCATGCGGGGATTGCCCCCAAAGTTTCCTTGAGGGAACAACGGGAGCAGGATTTATTATGGATTCGCGATGAATTTTTTGATTGGTATGACGGATGCGATGGAACAATTGTTGTCGGGCATACACCTGTCCAGTATTGGTATTGCCAAGAGGGCGAGCTTCCTAATACGCCGCAATTTTTAAAAAGCCATATCATTATGTGTGATACTGGGGCATATATGGACGGCATGCCGCTTAACAGTCGCATAGTGTCCGGCAAATTAAGCTGTGTGGATGTGTTAAGCAAAATGTTTTGGCAGGCGTAACGAGGGGAATATGCTAAGGCCGGATGTGAACCGATTGTTGCGTTTGAGGAAGTGTTTAAAGATTTTTTGTAAGGAGGCCCGAATGATCTATTTCACATCAGATTTACATTTCTGGCATAAGAATGCCATTATATATACCAACCGTCCTTTTGAGACGGTGGAAAAGATGAACGAAAAGTTAATAGAATACTGGAATAAGACTGTCCATGCGAATGACGAAGTGTATATCCTGGGTGACGTGACCATGGTACGCCCAGGACGGGCGACGGAAATCATTTCCCGGTTGAAGGGCCGGAAGTACCTGCTTATGGGAAACCATGACTATTTTGCCAGGGAAAAGCAGTTTGAACCGGCGGCCTGCGGCATTGAGTGGGTAAAGATGTACCATGAGCTGCACTGGCAGAACCGGACGTTTGTTTTGTGCCATTATCCTTTCCTCAGTTGGAACAAGGTCAGCCATGGCTCATACAACTTGCATGGGCACCTGCACAGTTCACAGGAATATAATCTGCTAAACCAGGACAAAGGTCGCCGCCAGTTTGATGTAGGCGTGGATGCCAATGGTTTTAAACCGGTAAGTTTGGAATCAATCGTGACGTTTTTTGAGGGAATAAAATGATAAAGAAAAAGAACCGGAAGCCGGTGGGGACAATCCCTCACTATGTAAAGCATAAAGATGTTTGGCGCGTAAGGCTATCTGAGAGGAAAGGAAATCCGTTGTTCTTCTCCGTAGAAGAAGGCCCGCTGCTATATGTGGTCGGAGAGTATATCAAGGACGGGCTGTTTTATCCTTTCTGGTCGGGACAGTCACGGGACTGGCATGAACATGCTCATACGTTTGAGGATGTGGTGGAATGGTTATTACGGAATCCATTTATGTTCAGTATCAATGGGTTTGAGGAGTATTATTCGAATCAGGAACAACGGATTCTGCAGAAATTGCAGGAAAAACTGGTTGCGGACTTAGGGCATAAAGCCAACATAGAAACGGAGAAGAATAGTAAAAACATCATCCTGATCCGGCATGGAGAAAGCTCGGCTAATGCCGGTTTACCTACATCTGACCCGGAAGATATCCCGCTGACAGAAAAAGGGAAAGAGCAGGCGGAAGGAGTTGTGAAGAAAATTCCGTTCTATCCTAAGATGATTATAGCTTCGCCTTTTGTCCGGGCGTGCCGTACTGCAGAGCCGACGGTTCAAAGGTTTACGGACAGCAAGTTTGAGGTTTGGCCTGAGGTGCGGGAGTTTACCTACCTTGCACCTGTAACCTGTATTGGAACGACAACAGAGGAAAGAAAAGCGCGGGTCGCTGCCTATTGGGATGCGGCGGATCCGGATTATGTTGACGGGGAAGGAGCAGAAAGCTTCCGGCAGTTTATGGAGCGTGTCAGGGTTACGCTGCAAAAGTTAAAGGAGTTTCCCTGTAACAATATTGTTGTCTTCAGCCATGAACAATTCATTCGGGCTCTTTTAATGGAACAGGGAGATTCAGCTTTTCAAAACGCCGACATGATTGAAAAGATGCGGCTGTTTCGTTGTGGGAGAAGGATTGCCAATGCGGAAATAAATTGGCTTAAAGGATTAAAAAAATGATTTATTTTACTTCTGACTTACATTTTTACCATGAAAAAATTATTCACCACTGTAACCGTCCGTTTCGTGACGCACAGGAGATGAATGAAAAATTAATACAGAATTGGAACTCCATTGTTGCTCCGGAAGATGAGGTTTATGTAC
Source organism: Acidaminococcaceae bacterium (assembly GCA_017443165.1). GTDB lineage: Bacteria > Bacillota > Negativicutes > Acidaminococcales > Acidaminococcaceae > Succiniclasticum. The sequence goes on from JAFSOW010000031.1 coordinate 6,216, forward strand.
TTGGCGATGTTACCATGAAAGGGCCGGAGCAGGCTTTTGCTGTGTTGTCCCGTTTATCCGGAAAGAAATATTTGATACGGGGGAACCATGATTACTTTATAGACAATCACGAATGGCAGAATTATTCCTGGGTGTTCCAATGGGTAAAAGATTATTACGAACTCATTTGGAAAAACCAGAAGTTCGTGCTTTTCCATTACCCGATAGCGGAATGGGCGGACTATTACAAAGGCGCCATCCACCTGCATGGGCACCAGCATAACAGGGCTGTGTATAACCATCAACAGAAGCAGGCAGGATTACGGCGCTACGACGTGGGCGTGGATGCAAATGAGTTTAGGCCGGTCAGCGCAGAACAGATATTAAAGATGGTTTGGGATAATTAATATTGTCTATAAAATTAGAAAGCGCCATGGGCTTGGCTGCAATACGATTAATATTGTTACTCATAGCAGATGGCGCTTTTTGTATCTTAAATGAAGATGCTGCAAATAAAGTTGAAAATTAGTAATTATAAATAAGTGGTAGCCGATTGAAAAAGTTGCGAAAATAATTATGGCCCGTGGGATAAAACCTGCGGGTCTTTTTTTAGTTTATAGCTATAAGCTATACAGATGGTTATGGAGTAAGCGCCCAATAACATACTGCCTTGACGCATAAAAAAAGACCGGCGGTCAGCCGGTCGGTAATTCGTATCTTCAGTTTCGAGTTTTGTCAGCACAATACAATTTAGCTTTATCGCTCCAGGGAAGCAGTTTTTCTAACAGCCCCGGATGGTTATGCCAGTCCATGCCCGGCATTAAGGTCAGGATATAGTTGAAATATTTATAGACATCCAACCCATTAGCTTTCGCACTTTCCACAAGACTATAAATGGCAGCGCTGGCTTTGGCTCCTTTCGGCGTATCTGCAAACAGCCAGTTGCGGCGACCTACTGTAAATGGACGGATTGAATTTTCAACATGGTTATTAGAGATTTCGCAACGTCCATCCAGCAAATAGGTTTCCAGATACGGCTTTTGGTTTATCGCATAGGTTACCGCTTCACCCAGTTTGGATTTCGGCAATACGTGCAGTGAATCAAGCCATGCCCAAAAAGCCTCTAAAACTGGTTCTTCCAGTTCAAGACGCTTCGCATACCGTTCTTCCGCAGTTTTGTCTGCCAGTTTGGCTTCTATATCAAATATTTTGTTGCAGTATTGTATGCCAATCTCCGCGGTGGTGGAAGTATCTTCCGGGCGTTTTACCTGAAGAGCTTCCACAAACTTCCGGCGAAGGTGTGCCCAGCACCCGCAGTGGGTTGCATTCACTACCTTATGGTAGCCTGCATATCCGTCCGTCTGCAGGTAGCCGCTGAAGTCACCCAGAAACTTTCTGGCGCAGTCACCGGAGCGGGAGGGCTGGTAGTCGTAAACGACTGCCGGTTTTATATCCCGGCCTGCTGTAGCATACACCCACATGTAGGATTTGTTCTCCGGTTTTCGCCCAGGTTCTTTTAATACCTGGACAACGGTTTCGTCCACATGCAGGATGTCCCGCTTCACCAGGTCTTCCCGGATCCGCTCTACCAGCGGTGCAAAGTACTCTTCGGTACAGCGGATTAGCCAGTTGGCCATGGTCGTCCGACTCAGGTCGATTCCCATGTTATGCCAGATGGTCTCCTGCCGATATAACGGTAAGGCGTCTCTGTATTTGCCGGCAATTATATCGGCCACGGTGGAAGGGGAAGCCAGCGAATGGTTCAGTACCGGAGCCGGTGCTTTCCGGGCTACGATGTACGGATTGTCCGTATGTTTGCAGTGGGGACATTCGTAACTGACCTGCACATAGCGGATTATCTTCAGGCTGGCGGGAATGTATTGCAACGTCTCCCGGACCACTTTCTTTCCTATGGCTTTCAGCTTGGTGCCACACTGTCCACAGTTGGCTTCTTTTTCCGGGATATCCAGTATTACCTCTTCTTCCGGCAACCCGTGAGTTACCACTTCCCGTTTGGTTTTTGGCTGTCGTACCTTTACTTTGTTTCGGGATAGTTGGATGGGGTCCTTTTCTTTCTTCTTCGGATCACCTTCCAGTTCAATCTCGTTGAACAGGTTTAGCTGGCCGTCTTCCTCCAACAGGTTACGGGTGCGCTCGCTCTTGGAACCAAACCGGTTTTTACGCAATAAAAGAACTGCCTCGGTCAGATTCTTCACCTGTTTTTGCAGGTCTTCAATCATCTGTCGTAAGGCAGCGTTCTCTTTTCTCAGTTGCGCTATTAACAGGTCTTTTTCATCCATCGGTTTTGGTACTCCGCACACACATTTTTTACTATAAATATTATATCAGAAAAACGTGTGGAAATCCAGTATCCATCGGTGTTTTAGCGCAAGTATAATGTATTCTTTTTTCGTGCTTTCCGTTAGCAAAAATTGCCTGGATTGCTAACCTGTTTTATCGCTTTGGGCTGTTCAACGGAAAGTCCTTCCAGCAACCAGTTAAACTGTTGCCGGGTCAGCTGTTTTACTTCGCTTTGTTGCCGCGGCCAGTTGAAACTGCCGCCTTCCAGTCGTTTATATAGCAGGACGAACCCGTCCCCTTCCCAGAGCAGGGCTTTTATCCGGTCTCGTTTTCTCCCACAGAACAGAAACAGATCTCTGGCGAATGGATCCAGTTGGAACTGTTGTTGCACAATCGCTGCAAGCCCGTCAATGGATTTGCGCATGTCCGTATATCCGCAGGCAATGTAGATGTCCCGTGCCTGCGTAATATCGCCTAACATAACTCTTTCAGGGCAAGCAATGTGGCCCGTATGGTTCGGGGATTGGTTCCATCCGGAATTGTAATGTCTGCTCCTTTTAGCTGGATACGGATGGCGACTTCCGAAGAAATCGCTTTTGATTCCGTTAACGGATTCGATACAGTATTCGGAGCTGTTTCCGCACCAATTTGCACAAAGGGAACTGGCGCAATAGCTTGTGAATCCGGTACTGTTTGGCAGGCTTCCTGCCGAATACGACGAAGCCAGTAAAAATAGGTGGTTCTTTTGAAGCCACGCTGTTGGCACCAGTTGTTAATAGAAAGACCACTGGCCTGGCGTTCCAGAATGAGTTGTTTCCACTGTTCTTTCCGGAAATTCATCTTAACGGCAGTTACCTCGTCCATGAGTTTTGTCACCTCGCTTAGTAGAGTTGGTTTAAAAAGTCCAAAAACTACAGTTCAAAAAGTCTAAGGTAATTATCTCATGGTTGAATAGAATTTGATAGGCAGTATCTTATCGGGCGCTTACGTTATGGAGCGTACACAGGCTGGGAAAGAGATTGCTAAAACCCGGAACGGTTACCGGGAAGGCATGCCGCCCGTCTATAAAGACAAGATGGCACTTGGTAATGAAATTGATTGATGAAGATCTTTATTCTTAAGGGGAGGAATCTTAACTTGGAAAAACTTAAAAACACAGAAAACTTGGCGAACGGAGTTTGCGGCTTCGAGCCTTTTTGCTGTATGATAAATAATAATGCTAAGCGAAATGTGGCACAAAATTTTATAGCAATTACAGCGCCAATCTGTTAAAATAAAAGTTAAAAGAGACTTAATAAGGGAGGCGTAAGCATATGACTGAAAA
>JAFSOW010000032.1 GCA_017443165.1 Acidaminococcaceae bacterium
CCCACGCCGCCCCCAAAAGGCGCGTCGTCCACCGAATGATGGCGGTCCAGGGAAAAGTCCCGCGGATTGACGCATTCCATCTGAAGGATACCCATATCCATGGCGCGCTTCAGCATACTGTGGCCTGCCGCTGCTTCAATCTGTTCCGGGAACAGGGTGACAAAAACAAATTTCATCGTATCTCTTCCTCATTGCTGATGTCATGCAGGGGTATTCACAAAGAACGGTTACCGTATTTCTTCCTCGTCCCACTGGGGCAGGCGGACGATGATCCGCCGCTGAGGCAGATCAATCTCCCGGATGTTTTCGGGGATGTTGGCAACCAGGATTTCCTTGCCTTCCGGAGGCTGGATCACATACACGTCTCTGCTGCCGGTTTGCAGCACATCCTTGAAAATACCGACCTGTTTTCCCTCTTCATCCACTACCGGCAGACCGATCAGGTCGCCCACATAGTAACGCCCTTCCGGAAGTTCCGGCATATCTTCCCGGTACACGGAAACCTTCTGGCCCCGCAGCTTTTCCGCTTCCTCAATCGAGGTAATCTCTTTTACGGTAACCAGCATGATGTTTTTATGAGGACGGGCCTTCACAATCTGCAGTCGCCGTTCATCGGGCAGCAGCAGATAATCCATGTCCAGGAACAACTGCGTGTTGGAGGTTAACGGCATAATACGTAAATCGCCCCGCACACCGTGCGGAGCGACTATCTGGCCTAATACAACTTTTTGCATTGCGTTTCTCACATACGGAAAGCAATGATCTTTCCGTCTTCCGTTAAAATTTCCGCACCCATCAGTGCCTGCAGGTTGTCGCCGATCTTGACTTCAACCATGCGTTCCATCGGAGTTCCATACCCGATTTCCGCGCCAAGTTGCAGATTGTTCGCCTGCTTCAGCTGTTCTTCCGCTTCCGCTTTCGCATCGGTGCGTTTCCGGCGTTCCACTTCAATCTGCTCGCGCAGACGGGGAGCTGCGGAAAGATCGTTGGCAGCCTGATTCATTACCTGTTTCGCCTGGAAATCAAACTGATTCAGGTCTGCTTCCATTTGTTTTATCGTGTTTTGGAGGTCTCCAATAATTTTCAGTTTCAAATCTTCCGTAACCTTTGCTTTAATCGCAACGGGAACACGGATCCACATAGAATCTGCCATAATTAACCACCTTTACGTATTCAGCTGTGAATCATTCACTCAACGATCTCTACGATAACTTTTACATTCTCACGGGTTGCAACCGCCTTCATAACGGAGCGGATCGCTTTTGCAATACGGCCCTGTTTACCGATCACCTTACCCATATCTTCAGGGGCAACATGGAGGCGGAGTACAGTTGTTGTACCGGTTGTTTCCTCCTCCACTGTCACTGCCGACGGATTGCTAACCAGAGATTTGGCCATAACTTCTACCAATTCCTTCATGCAAATCACGCCCCCTTAATTACTTCGCGTTTTTAGCTTCCGCAAATTTCTTCATGATGCCCTGTTTGCTGAACAGGTTCTTCACGGTATCGGTCGGCTGTGCGCCATTGCCCAGCCATTCCAGAGCTTTTTCCTCGTCAATCTTTACGTTTGCAGGAGTCGCGACAGGATCGTAATAGCCGATGCTTTCGATGAACTTGCCGTCACGCGGGGAACGCGCGTCAGCTACAACTACACGGTAGAACGGAACTTTCTTAGCGCCCATACGTTTTAAACGAATCTTTACTGCCATTTCAGTTTCACCTCCTTATCATGGAATTCATACTTCTGACTAATTACCTGTTAATAATGGAAGACCGTTCCAGGCAGGAACCCTTCCCTCAGGCTTTGGAACTGTACAGTTCCTTTACCTATTTATGCATAAAGGGAAGCATTTTGCCACCCTTTGAAGCAAACTTGGCCATACCCTGCATCTTCTTCATCAGCTTCTTGCTGTCGTCGAAGTTCTTCAGCAGGCGGTTTACATCCTGAACCCTCATGCCGCTGCCGGCAGCAATACGCTTGCGGCGGCTGCCGTTGATGATTTCCGGTTTCTGCCGTTCCTTCGGCGTCATGGACCGGATGATCGCTTCCACTCTGGCAAATTCCTTTTCATCCACATTGGCTTCCTTCAGCTTCTGGCTGATTCCGCCCATGCCGGGAATCATGCCCAAAATCGTGTCCAGGGAGCCCAGCTTTTTGATCTGCTGCATCTGCTCCAGGAACTGCTCCAGCGTAAACTCGTCTTTCTTGAGTTTCTTTTCCGCCTCCAGCACTTTGGCCAGGTCGGCAGTATCCTTGAGCTTTTCGATCAGGGACAGGATATCGCCCATACCCAGGATACGGGAAGCCATACGGTCCGGATAGAACGGTTCCAGCGCATCCAACTTTTCACCCATACCTACGAATTTTACCGGACAACCTGTCACTTCCCGTACGGAAAGCACGGCGCCGCCCCGGGCGTCGCCGTCCAGCTTGGTCACCACCAGGCCCGTCAGGCCCAGATCTTTATTGAAAGTATCCGCCACAGTCACGGCGTCCTGGCCGGTCATCGCGTCCACTGTCAGCAAAATCTCATGAGGATGTACTGTCTCTTTGATATTCTGCAGCTCTTCCATCAGTTTCTCGTCGATATGCAGACGACCGGCGGTATC
>JAFSOW010000033.1 GCA_017443165.1 Acidaminococcaceae bacterium
ATCGGTGTTATGGCAACCATGTTAATGCCCGCGATTGATGGAGCAGGGTCCAAAGCACGAAATGCAAAATTAAAGAACGATTTGGCAACGTTGGATCAGGCTATTGCCACGTACAAACTGGAACAGGGAAGCATACCTGCTTCGCTTGACAACCTGGTGCCGGATTATATTGCCAAAAATAAGGGTTTTAAGGATGCCAAAAATGAAGACTTCCAGTATTCCGTATCCGGCAGCAGTTACACGCTGACCGGTTCTGACGCGGAAGGCAATACTGTGACTTCTAATGGCAGCGTTGCTGCGGAAACACAAGGATAACGGCTATCTGCTGGCTGAATGGCTAATGGGTATATTCTTGTATGGGATTGTCTTTTCCGGGCTGTATATGGGAGTTGTCGGTTATGAAAAAACATTGGCAACAGTACAGGTTGAAAACGCGGCAAAAGAGTTCGCTCAGGATATTTTGCTGATAAGGGAAAGAGCCATGGCAGGCTCTGACGTGGGGTTTATAGAATTGAGCAGCGGACGTAAAGGATATTGGGTCTATCGGAGGCCGAATCTGGTTGATAAAAAACGGGGTTTTGCGTCGGGTGGATCCAAAGCTTTTCATTTCAGTAGTATTCCGGCTTATGTAATAAGCTTTACCATCAACGGTTCCCCATCGGCAAGCGGGGTTTTTATATTGCAGCATGAAAGGATAAAGTCCGCACAGGTTAAAGTCAGCCTTCAGCCGGTTACCGGGAGGGTAAGGATAGAACGTGTAAGGCAGTGAAGCAACAAAAATCTTTTTCGGGAAGGGAAATAATGGAATCTCAGGCAACGGAACGGTCATCGGGTTTTATCATGCTCCTGATGATTCCCATATTTTTGGCGACGCTTACATTCGCAACGGCAATGACAGGTTATTTTTCTTGTTCAATACAGGCTATGGCACACCGGAATGAGATGTTACAAGCCTATTCTTTACTGGAAGACGACAGCACGGCGTGGCTGAATGAAACACTGTCTGACGAATGGAAAAACGTGTACGAAAATGATTATGAAAAAGTTATTTCTACGCAGAAGGCAGGTCCTTATATTCTTCTTGTTAAAGAGATGCGCAATAAAACTACAGGAAAGGTATTGGTGAATCGCCTGGAATTCATACCAATAGGTAAAGAAGATGATCATAAATCCTGATCAGTGTTGTGATAAAAGAAAATCTGGCTCACTTCTTTTGGAATTAAACATTTTATTTATGGTTATGATCATCATCAGCGGGGCTTATTGTCATGCAGTACAGACAGTTTTAAAGAACTGGCGAAAGCTTCTGGCAGATATTGAAATTGCAAAGGCAGTACGCTATACAGAAAGTACTTTACGTCGGGAACTTTCCTACAATACGACGCAGGCGAAACTGGCTAAAGATTTCAATAACAGTGATCAGATTATTTGCCGGAAGACGTTTCCGAACGTACGTGCATACTGGTATCTGTCTAACGGGATGTTATACCGCAAGACTTTAAAGGATACAACAACAGGAACTAATCCGTATTCCAACCAGGATATCCGGATAACTTGCTTTAAAACGATTATGTTAGGAAAGGAGAAAATTGGCATTATTATGAATTTACAAGACCCGGAAACCGGATTGGAAAGACGGATCGCTTTATCTTTGCTGTTAAGCAATGGCTCTGTAGTTCAGTAAAACTCTGTATGGGGTGTTTTGTAAGCAGGGCTGGCTTTCGGAATACAACAGGAGGAACGGAAAAGGAGCAGGGGTTCATTCTGCTTCCTCTCCTGTTGTTTCTGATGGTTTGTTCCAGTGTGATTTTGTATTATGGGCGCAGTGTGTACCTGGAGTCAGAGGCAGCCCGGGAGCATTTGTGCCGGAAACAACTGGAAACTATTGCGCAAAGCTTTATGTTCACTGCCATTCAGCAGGAAAATGATGCAGAGATAACAAGCGCTGCATATGCCTTACCCCCTTTACAACCCGGGAATAGTGAAGTACAGGTTTCTGTTTCGGTTAACCGGGTGAAAGATTTGGGAATGCGCTTTCTAAAAGTAAATGTTTCAAATTCCGGTTCGGATGTTTTTTCCTTGCGGCAATGCAGCATGTTTTTTCCCGGTTCTTTGCTTCAGCAGTTTTCGGAAACTCCCTTAATCGTGACAGGTTCCACAATGCAGGAAAAATCAGAGAAGAAGGACATGGATTCTATCACAGGCAAATCATATGGCGCGGCTTTTCCGCAATTTTCCGTTGAAGAAATTGCGGTCTGGGCTTCAACTGATTTTCCCTCTGCGTTGGAACTGCAACGTGACGGATTAAGCGGATGGATATATCTGAGCAGGAACAAGGTCGAGATTCCGAAAGGATTACAAATAAATGGAGATGGCATACTTGCTTTTGCCGACGACGTGACGATTGGCGACAATACGGTTTTTACAGGACGGGTCATTGTTTTGGCGGATCGCGGTCTTCGTATAGGCAGCCATGTAAGATTAAATAAGGCATTACTGCTGTGCCGGGGAAAACTGACCGTTGGAACGGAAAGCATTATCAATGGTGCGGTTATGGCAAAGCAGGATGCCATAGTAGATGAAAACGCTGTGGTTATTGGCGACAGGGAGGTGTTAGAACCTTTTAATTCAATTATCAATTATTAAACAATAACGGGGCAAGGCACATTAGAACAGATTCGGTTTGTGCATACCTGACAAAAATTAAATATTGATGAGTAAAACATAACCTCCTTTTCTGTGTATCATTTCAGACTGGCGTTTATGATAACTCATGATTTTTCTCCTGACTAATCCCCCGGATTTAAACAACGGGGGATTTTTTCTCCCCAATTTCTCATACTTCCTGCCCTTATCTATGGTATAATAAAATAATAAAAACGTATCATGTTACGGTGTATTTCACAAATTGCACGGAAAGGTGGTCTGTTCCATGAAAAATTACGCAAAACCCGGCGAGGTCATGTATCATGTAGGTTTATCGGTGGAGATGCTGCAGGGCGCAAAGTATGCGCTGGTACCCGGGGATCCGGGACGCGTGGAAGGCCTGGCGAAGGCTTTGGATCCGGCGGCGGTGTATCTGGCCAGCCACCGCGAATTTACCAGCTGGCTGGCTCATGTGAATGGGGAGCCGGTGCTGGTCATCAGCAGCGGCATGGGCGGCCCCTGCATCACCTTTATTGTGGAAGAACTGGGGCGTTTGGGTATCACTACCTTTATCCGGGTGGGTACCACCGGTTCCCTGCAGGAAAATCTGAACCTGGGGGATGTGGTCATCAGCAAGGCCTGCGTGCGCATGGACGGGGCCAGCAGGGCCTATGCGCCGATTGAGTATCCGGCGGTGGCGGATTTGGATGTGACCGTTGCCCTGCGGGATGCGGCAAAAGAATTGAAGATTCCCTTTGGTCTGGGCATCGGCGTGACCACGGACAGTTTCTGGCCCGGGCAGGAGCGTTACGACAGCCTGAACGGCTATGTGGTGCGGCGTCTGCAGGGCACGTTGAAGGAATGGCAGGCCCTGGGCTGCACCAATTTTGAGATGGAAGCGGCGACGCTGCTGACCCTGTGCAGTGTGCACGGGCTGCGGGCGGGCGCCATTTGCGGCGTGGTGGCCAAGCGTACGGACAGCGAGGCCGTGGCGCCCCCGGATGTGTACAAGGTGGCGGAAAAACGCTTCCAGGCTGTGGCGAAACGGGCGTTGGAGAAGCTCATTGCGGCGGATAAGGATTAATGCAGGAGGCATAGTATGTTAGAGATTGGCACGAAGGCGCCGGATTTTACCTTGCCGGATCAGGACGGGAATCCGGTTGCGTTGAAGAGTTTCAGGGAAAAGAAGGTTGTGTTGTATTTTTACCCGAAGGATAATACCCCGGGCTGTACGAAACAGGCCTGCAATTTCGGGGAACTGCTGCCCCAGTTCAGGGAAAAGGGCGCGGTGGTCATCGGCGTGAGCAAAGATTCCGTGACGTCCCATAAAAAGTTTCAGGAAAAGTTTGATCTGCCCTTTACGCTGCTGTCGGATACGGAACTGAAGGTAATCCGGGCCTATGATGTGTGGCAGGAAAAGAGCATGTACGGCAAAAAGACCATGGGCGTGGTCCGCAC
>JAFSOW010000034.1 GCA_017443165.1 Acidaminococcaceae bacterium
AATACCCACCGTCTCAATCCAGTCCGCGTAACCCATATACACAAAAACCACATTGATGAGCAAAGCCACAATGAGAATACGGATGATGGGATCCTGGAAATTATCCAGCAGTTTATCAAAAAAAGTTTGTTGCGGCGGTTTGCTTAACGCGTTGTTGCCGTATCTTTGTAATGACTGTGCAGCTTCTTCGCTGGTCAGGCCAATTTTCGTCATGAAATCTCCTAATTAGTAAAAGCGAATTGTTTCTGTGAATAAAAATAATGCGGCAAGGATAAGACATCGCAAAACCGTCCGCGATTGCTATTTCATGGATTCATTCGCCTGTGGCTTCGGAACTCGGGACTCCGTCCCTCAAACAGCCTCGCCCCGACGGCGAATTTCATCTCATGAAATCGCGCAATCGCTTCCGATGTTTTGCTCATGTCTTGTCCTTCTCCGCATCATTCTTAATGTACAAGATGAATCGGGCTTTCGTCTTTTGCTTCTTCTTCCACATTTACGCCTACCGGGCCGCCAACTACGGCAGGCAGACGCAGCAGCTCGCTTTCCAGATGGGGCTGGATCACGTTCAGCAGCATGACAACGATTACTTCCGGATCAAAGGTCTCATCGTTGGCAACCAGGCTGCAGTCCAGTTCCAGGTTCCCGTCCTGTGTCACGATATATTTGAAAGCGCCAAAACGGTTGTTCAGCTGGTTAATGTATTCCAGCACTTTTGCATGGTTTTCTTCATTCACTACTTTATGGCCGATCAGCACCTTGATCATGCCGTAAATGGAATCATTCAGCACTACCTGTACAAACTGCTGCTGCCCTGCTGTCTGCAGCCCGCTGAAATATACCACCGTACGGAACTGGTCATCGTATTCTTCCTTATGGAAGCCGCTGACTTCACGTTCCTTCATAAACTTATCAAACTTTTCCGCTTTCACCCGGGGCGGATTTGCGTTGCCCGTCTGATCCTGTAAACTTTCCAATGCCATGTTAAACACCTCTCAACATATAAAATTTTTTATAATAAAAATCTATTTCCGGTTGCCACAACGGTCATCCGGTTTAAAGGAACCGCTGATCTGGCAGCGTCTCCTTACAAAACATAACTTATATCATATAAAGTAATAATTTATTATATCATAAAAAAGCATTTTCCTGCCAATACAGAGAATGCGTTTCCTTATCCAGATACAGCACTTTCTGATGATATTTGTTCAGCGTGCTGCGGTGCCCTACGCTCACCAGCGTAGTCTGTTGCGCCTCTTCCATCAGCAGTGTGTAGACCTTCGCTTCCGTTTCCTCATCCAGGGCGGAAGAAGCCTCATCCAGGAACAGCCACACCGGTTTGTAGATCAGCGCCCGGACAAAAGCCAGCCGCTGCTGTTCGCCTACGGAGAGCACATGGCTCCAGTCCGCTTCCAGATATAACTTTTCATACAGGTAACCGATGCAGCAGTCTTCCATCAGCTGTTTCAGTTCTTCATCGGTGCGGGTTTCCGTTCCGGGATACAGCAGGGACTCCTTCAGTGTGCCCAACGGCAGGTACGGCCGCTGGGGAATGAACATCAGCCTGTTTTCCGCCGGGATCTCCAGCGTACCTTTTACATAAGGCCAGATTCCGGCCAGCGCACGCAGCAGCGTACTCTTTCCGCTGCCGGACACACCCTTGATCAGCACATTGGTCCCGGGTTCCAGCGTGAAAGAAACATTTTGCAAAACAGCGGATTCATCCGGCAGGGTCACATCCATGTCCGTGGCTGTAATCGCATCCGTCGCGCCGGACCTGCGCTGTAAATCCTGCTGTGCATTTTCCTGCTTCACCTGCTTCATGTGGAGGCCGAAGCCTGTGAGACGTTCTACCACAGCCTGCCATTCCGCAATCGACGAATACATATCCACAAAATAGGAAAGGCTTTCCTGCACACGGCCAAAGGCGCTGGAAATCTGCATCAGACCGCCCAGGGTGATTTCTTTGGCCAGGTACCGGGGCATGGCCACTACCAGCGGAAAGATGATAGCAATCTGGGAATACCAGCTGTTCAGCCAGGTCAGCTGTTTCTGTTTCTTGATGATGTTCCAGAAATTATTCAGCAATAACGTAAAGCGTTTTTTAAAGACGCTGCCTTCATGGCCTTCGCCGCTGTAAAAGGCTACGCTTTCCGCGTTCTCGCGCATGCGCATCATGGCAAAACGGAAGTCCGCTTCATATTTCTGCTGAACGAAATTGAGCCCTACCAGTTTGTTGCCCACTTTATAGGTCAGCCAGGTACCGATCATGGAATACAGCAGGGCCGTCCACACCAGATACCCCGGAATGTGGATATCCATTCCGGCAAACTTAAACTGCAGGGGACCCGACAGATTATACAGAATCACTACAAAAGATGCAAACGTAGTAAACGCTTTCAGGATGCCGATGCCGAAGCGCAGGGTGTATTCCACGAACATCCGAACGTCTTCGCTGATACGCTGGTCAGGGTTATCGGTTGCAGTACCGAACATCTGCAGGCGGTAATAGGTTTTATGGTTCAGCCACTCGTCAATATATTCATTGGTGAGCCAGCGGCGCCAGTTGATGATCAGCACCTGCTGCAGATAAAAGGCGTACACGGCCAGGATGATATAAATAAAAGCCAGCCAGCTGAAGTGGAACAGTTCCGAAAAGATTTTTTCCTTTTCGTAATTCTGCAGCGCGCTGTAAAAAATATTATACCACTGGTTGAGCTGCACCAGCATGAACACCACGCCCAGTGTCAGCGCGATAATGGCCAGCAGCAGCAGATAGGCTTTTTTCTTTTCCTCACTCTGCCAGTATGATTTGGTCAGCGCCCAGACATTTTTTACAAAGCGGACGCTTTCATCCATCTTTTTCATCAAAAAACACCTTCACCACATTACATTATGTAAATTACATTCCTATTTTATAAGAAAGAAAAACGTCTGGCAAGTATTTCATACCTGCCAGACAAAATAATTTTTCAGGTTTTTTACAACTTTCCATAAATCATGCTTCTGTTGTTTCTTCCTTATGTTTGCCGCGGCTGAAGAACCGTTCCACCACTACGAACAGCACCGGGATCAGGAAGATGCCTACGAATGTATTGAAGGTCATACCGCCCACAACGGCGTTACCCATGGATACACGGGAGCCGGCGCCGGGGCCGGTAGCGATGGCCAGGGGCAGACAGCCTAAAATAAACGCAAAGGATGTCATCAGGATCGGGCGCAGACGGAGGTGGGCCGCATTGATGGCCGCCGTCACCACATCCTGCCCGCTTTCCAGATTCATCTTGGCGTACTCCACGATCAGGATGGCGTTCTTGGCCGCCAGCCCGATCAGCATGATCATGGCAACCTGCATGTAAATATCATTCTGCTGCCCACGCAGGAACTGGGAACCCAGGCAGCCCATAACTGCCGGGGGAACCGACAGCAGCACTGCGATGGGAATGGTCCAGCTTTCGTACAGCGCGCACAGCACCAGGAATACGAATACCAGGGAAATCGCGTACAGACCGTAAGCCTGGTCGCCGGCTTCCCGTTCGTCACGGCTCTGATCGGTCCATTCATAGGTGTAAGTTGTCGGCAGCACTTCGTGAGCCACTTCTTCCAGTGCCGCCATGGCCTGACCGGTAGAATATCCGTCTGCCGGGGAACCGGCAATCTTGAAGGCACTGGCACCGTTATACCGGGTAATAGAAGGAACTGTCATATCCGACTCCACGGTCACAAGGGAGTCCAGAGGAATCATTTCGCCGTTGTTACTGCGGACAAAGAAGAACCGCATATTCTTCACATCATCACGGTATTGGGGCTGGGCCTGCATAACTACTTTCCAGGTACGGCCGAAGTTATTGAAGTCATTCACTTCCATGCCGCCCAAAAATGCCTGCAGTGTGGTGAACACGCTGGCTACCGGAACGTTCAGGGATTCCGCTTTTTCACGGTTTACATTGAACTTATAGCCCGGAGTATCCGTGTTAAACGTAGTATAGGCAATTCCGACTTCCGGCCGCTGGTTGGCTTTCATGACAAATTGCTGGGCGTATGTATTCATCTGCTCAATGGAATCACCGCCCAGATTCATGATATACATGCTCAGGGAACCCGTGCTGGACAGACCCGGCAGCGCCGGTTCGTTAAAAGCCATGATATTCATTTCCGGAGTCTGGGCT
>JAFSOW010000035.1 GCA_017443165.1 Acidaminococcaceae bacterium
ATGCTGAAAGCCGCCCGCAGTTTTAATATTATGTCCGACAACAACATCAAGTCAGGCATGTTGTATGGGAATTTCTATGATTCACCTTCCAGCGGTATCAGCTATTGGAGGTCTAACCGGTCGGAAATCGAAAAATCACTGGCAGAGGTAGACATCCCCTTTATGGCACTGAAAGAGAATTCGGATGCCAGTGATCCGGTGACAGGCGTAGATGATCTGGGTGAAGGCAGCAACAGTGATTCGCAACGGAGCGCTGCGGCTGCTGCCGCAAGAAGGTCTTCGTCCGAAAACCAGAAGAACGCTGCAGAAGTCCGCCGGTCCGAACCGGAAAAGAAAGCAACGTCACAACAGAAGGCCGGAGGTTCCTCATCAGGAACAAGCGGTGCATCCAAGTCTTCATCTTCGGTATCCAATGCGCCGAAACCGGCACCTAAGAAGAGCGCGCCCCCTGTAATACGCAAACCGGTAATCAGTAACAAACCCCAGGCGGCGCCAAAGAACTGAGAGCATGTTGAAACAAAAACTATAATGAAAAGTATGCGGAGGTAGACTGTATGACCATGCAGCCGAGAGAATTGGCAGAGAAAATTGCAAAGATTGCGGACGATAAAAAAGGAAAAGATATACTGCTTCTGAACATGGAAGGAATATCCTACATGACAGATTATTTTGTCATTGCCAGTGCGTCCAATACTACCCTGGTACGGGCCATTGCCGATGCCATTGAAGACAAACTGGCGGAACAGCAGGTGTTCTGCAGCCATAAGGAAGGGTATAACGATGGCCGCTGGGTGCTGATGGATTTTGGTGATGCAGTGGTCCATGTGTTCCTGGAAGAGGAACGGAACTTCTATAATCTGGAACAGCTGTGGGCTGACGCGCCCAGCGAAGAATTCAAGGGGACCGATGATGGAGAATAACCTGCGTTATAAAGCCGGCGATGTAGTGACCATGAAAGTTTCCCGGGTCTCCGAAATGGGAGCCTTTCTGGACGCAGGCACCGGCAATACGTCGGACGACATCCTGCTGCACAAACTGCAGCAGCTGACTCCGGTGAAGGCCGGAGATGAAGTGCGGGTATACCTGTATCTGGATCCCCACAGGCGTCTTACCGCCAGCATGAAGCTGCCTAAGATGAAAGAGGGGCAGTTAGGTTACGCCAAAGTCATCAACGTAACAAAAGACGGGGGCTTCGTGGATATCGGCGGAGAACGGGGCGTTTTTCTTCCCTATACAGAGATGCTGGGAAGGGTAACCGCCAATCAGAAGATATGGATTAAACTGTACCGGGACAAAAGCGGGCGCCCTGCGGTGACCATGAAGGTTGACAAGGATCTGGCCAGAGCGGCGAAACCCATCGGCGGGGACGCCAAAGTGGGAGATTCTGTTACGGGAAGCATTTATAATATTACCAAAGACGGTTTCTTTATTTTCACCAACGACCGGCACATCGCGTTCCTGCACCGGAGCGAAACGGACCCGAAACGGTATCTTGCTTATGGAGAACAGGTCACGGCCCGCATCACGTTCATCCGGGAAGACGGGCATGTGGATGTATCCCTGCGCAAGCAGAAAGAAAACGCTATGGTGGATGATGCGCAAGTGATTCTGGAAACGCTGCAGTCCCGGAACGGGCGCATGCCGTACTGTGACGATACTCCGGCGGAGATTATCAAAACGAAATTTGGTATTTCCAAAGCGGCCTTTAAGCGTGCCCTGGGCCGCCTGATGAAAGAGGACAAGGTGTACCAGGAGGATGGCTGGACGATTTTGAAGTAATAGCGTAACCGTCATGGACGCATTTTACCCATAAGCTATTGGAGGTGACCGCAATGAAAAGTTCGACGATGTTTCGTACGACTGTTTCTGCTGCGCTTTGTCTGACCCTTACCTCAGGCGCGGTAATGCCAAAACAGGCTCTGGCCTGGGACTGGCTTTCTGCAGGGCTGGCTTTGTTCCAGGTAGGGGCTGAATATGCGTACCTTAACAAGCAGGTCAGCTATCTGGATAATAAGGGCAGGGATAAATACATGGGCCAGATCAAGGATAAATACGGTATTAATACCGATCCTGTGGCCAATGCCATGCTGGCCCGTATCATGACCCGGCTGTCTGACGCGGTGGCACTTACCGATGATTCGATTGTCAAAAAACCGTACAATTATTTTGTCAATAATGATAAATCCTTCAATGCGTTCTGCACCCTGGGCCATAATATGAGCGTCAACATTGGCGCGTTTGAGAAATTAAATTATAATGAAGACGAGCTGGCCTTTGTCATTGCCCATGAAATGGGGCACGGACAGAAAAACCATCCGGCTGCCGGTGTGAAGCGTGCGTTGCCGGTTTCTATTGTAGCCGCCCTTTATGCCAGCCAGAACCGGAACACGGCTTCTTCCATAGGCGCTGCCCTGGTAAGTACTGTCGGTACCGCCAAGTGGGTGACAAAACCGATGGAAAGTCAGGCGGATAAACTTGCTTTTGACTATGCCGTGGCAGCTGGGTACAACGTGGGCGCCGGTGCGGCCCTGTGGCAGCATATTCTGGAACAGAACGGCAGCAAATCCAGCGGTTTTGCGGAATTGTTCAACGACCACCCCACAAGCATTTCACGCCGTAATAATTACAATAAAAAGATTACGGAGTGGAGCGGCAACAAGGTAAAAGTAAATGAAGAAAACGGGTTGATTTCCGTAGCAGAACAGCCTTTTTATACCCCAGCCAAAACCAGTACCATGAGCCCTCAGGAACAGGCTTTCCTGATTGCCGGAAACCTGTCTTCCGTGTTCCACGACGGCGGGCAGTACGAACCCGTCTGGACCAACAGCGAAAACACATTACTGGTAGGCGAACAACCGGTGATGGGCTTTGACGGAGTTGCGGACGCGGACGCGGTGGAAAAAAGGCTGCGGGAGATTTTAAACAGCAGAAATATTAAGACTGCTGCTAATGTGTCTGTAGAATCTCAACCCCGTAGCATGCGGAAAAGGGTTGAGGCAATAATTAAAGATAAATAAAAGGAATTCAGAAGTCACTGGCATGTCTTAATAGTTGAGCGATGAATACAAAATAAAAACCAGAGCTGTTAAAGCGGCCCTGGTTTTTTTATGTTATAAGCAGGGGGGAAAACGGGTGCGGGATAGTTGGTATTAAAACAAGCATATATTAAGATTTAATAATATATGGTTGAAATCCTATTGACACAAGTCTATATAAAAGATACAATAAACTTATTAGAATCATTTACTATTAAATTTATGTTTTTGGAGGGAAAACTATGAACAAAAAATGGACAGCAGGATTACTGATCAGTTTATTGCTGGTTGCGGGTTGTGGCGGCAGCGGTTCCGGTGATAAAAAAGCAGAGCAGAAAGCATCCCCTGCAAAAGATGAAATCGTCATTACGGTAGGCAATAATCTGATAGCAGGCAAGTTCGATCCTACTATCGGTTATGGTGTATGGAATCCGGATATTTTCCACAGCCATATCTTTAAGGTAGGTAAAGGCAATACCCTGGAGATGGATCTGGCTGTGAAGGAAACTATCAGCGAGGACGGCAAGGTTTATACATATGAAATCCGTAACGACGGCAAATTTGCAGACGGAAAGCCAATTACCGCCAAAGACGTAGAATTTACGATTAAAAAGGCCATGTCCCGCCCGTCTGCGTTGGATCTGACCATGGTTGCGGGCGTGAAAGCGCTGGATGATACACATGTGGAATTTACGTTGAAGAAACCATGGTCTTCTTTCCCCTACACGCTGACCTCGGTAGGCATTGTACCTCAGCATGCTTACACAGATACATATGGGGATAAGCCGCTGGGTTCCGGCGCCTGGAAGATTGTTGATTTCCAGAAAGGGCAGCAGCTGATTCTTGCTCCTAACGAACACTATTATGGACCAAAATCAAAATTCAAAAAAATAACCATTTTAAAGATGGACGAGGACGCTGCCCTTGCTGCCGCAAAATCCGGCAAGCTTGACGTTGTTCTGGTAAGCGCGGAGTTTGCCAAAAACGAAGTCAAAGATATGAAGAAGAAAGCCTATGATGTGACGGATGTCTTCCTGTTTAACCTGCCTGTGATTAAAGAAACGACGGAAAACGGCAAAAAGGTCGGCAACAATGTGACCTGCGATCCGGCCATCCGCAAAGCGCTGAACATCGGCATTAGCCGCAAGGAGATTATTAATAAGGGATTAAACGGTTATGGGACGCCGGCGTATACATATGCCCGGTATACTCCCTGGGCAAGCGCTACCAAAATTGAAGACGGCAAGGTGGAAGAAGCCAAAAAAATCCTGGCCGATGCCGGGTGGAAAGACACCAACGGCGACGGTATCATTGATAAGAACGGTGTGAACGCTGAGTTCACCGTAACCGGACGCAGTAACGATCTTGACCGTTACAATACTGCCGTGGCGTTGGGCGAGGAAGCCAAAAAGCTGGGCATTAAAATTAACGTAAAGTCCGCACCCTGGGCTGAATGCCGTATTGCCCGCAATATTCCCACCAACTGGAGTTACGGAGAAGCCGATCCTATCGGTGTGTACCGTCAGTACCACTCTTCCCAGATTGACGTAAACAAGATTGGAAATCCGTCCACCTACAAGAATGCGGAAGTGGATGTCTTGCTGGATAAGGCAATTCAGTCTGCGAACCGGGATGAGGCCAATAAATTGTGGCAGAAAGCACTGACAGTATCGGAAAAAGATGTTCCTTCGCTGGCGCTTTGCAGTCCGCAAAACGTGTACTTTATCCGTGACGGCCTGCAGATTCCGGATTTCGGCAAAGTCATCACCCGGTCTCAAGGCATTTCCATTGTAGAAAATATGAACGAGTGGACCTGGAAATAAGCGCTTGCCCGGATAAGGAACCGCTGTTTGATCGGCGGTTCCTAAAAGTTTAATTATGATTTTTGCATAGATGCAGAGGAGCTGTGAATGAAAAAAGGCTTGTTGAAGTATTTGTTTTCAACCTTAGCCAGAATGCTGGTGCTTCTTGTTGCAGTCACGTTAATGAGTTTCCTTTTGGTACATAACGCGCCCATGGATCCGGTGGATGCCTTTTTGGGTGAAATAGTGGTATCGGAGGAACAAAGGGCGAAGATTGCGGAGCACTGGGGACTTGATAAATCTCCCGCAGAGCAGTACGTGATCTGGGTAAAAAATACACTGCATGGAGATATGGGAGAATCACGTACCTATCATGAACCGGTAACCAAAGTTTTGGGGGAGCGCTTCCGCGCTTCCCTTCTTTTGATGGGCACGGCATGGATACTGTCTGGCGTGCTGGGGTTGCTTCTGGGCATTGTGGCCGGCGTGTATAAAGACCGCTGGCCGGACCGGATTATAAAAACGTTCAGCCTTATCCTTGCTTCCACACCGGTATTTTGGATTGGCTTGCTAGTCTTGGTTGTATTTGCCGTAGAACTGCAGTGGTTCCCGTTGGGGCTGGCGGTACCTATTGGCAAGGTGGAAAGCGAAGTTACCTGGATGGAAAGGCTGCATCATCTGGTTTTGCCGGCGCTGACACTGAGCATTACCGGGGTGGCCAATATTATTCTCCATACCCGTCAGAAACTGATTGACGTAATGGAAAGCGAATATGTGTTGTTTGCCAGAGCACGCGGCGAAACGCTGAAGCAGCTTGTTACGCGGCATGGATTGCGTAACATCGCCCTTCCTGCCATTACGCTGCAGTTTGCTTCCATCAGTGAACTGTTTGGCGGTTCCGTGCTGGCGGAACGTGTCTTTTCGTATCCGGGGCTGGGCAGCACGGCTGTAGTGGCCGGCATGCAGGCCGATGCGCCGCTGTTGTTAGGCATTGCCTTGTTTAGTGCGTTATTTGTGTTCGCCGGAAACCTGACAGCTAATATTTTATACGGCATCATTGATCCGCAGATCCGGGAAGGAGGCGGGAGCAATGGCTGATGTAAACAATGATAAGACGGGCAGCTGTGGAAGTTTTGGCCTGAACCGGCGGCGTAAAATTTTGCTGATCATTCTCAGCGGTGTTGTTTTTTTGGCAGGTGTATGTCTGTGGGGGCTGCTTATGGATCCCTCTCTTTACGCGCCTGATTATGGAGCCAGGCGGCTGGCGCCGTCTCTGTCGCATTTGTTTGGTACGGATAGTTTGGGCCGGGATATGTTTTTCCGTACCGTCTGCGGTTTGTCTACTAGTATCCAAATCGGTCTTTTGTCCGCGCTGATCAGTTCAGTCATCGCACTGGTCCTTGGCAGTATGTCCGCAGTGTTTGGCGACCGGGTGGATACTGCGGTGGGGTTTATGGTAGACCTCTGCATGGGGATTCCCCATCTGATTCTTCTTATTCTAATATCGATTGCGGTTGGCGGCGGGGCAGCCGGCGTCATTACCGGTGTTGCGGTGACCCACTGGCCCAACCTGACCCGGGTAATCCGGGCCGAGGTTCTGCAGATCCGTTCCGCACAATATGTGCAGATTGCCCGGAAGCTGGGGAAAAGTAACTGGCATATTGCGGCGAAGCATATCGTACCCCATGTCTTTCCACAGTATCTGGTAGGGCTGATCCTGCTGTTTCCCCATGCGATTCTGCATGAAG
>JAFSOW010000036.1 GCA_017443165.1 Acidaminococcaceae bacterium
CTGCGTTTTATGGTCGGACTCCTGTAGTTGCAGTGGGTACAACGGATATGCATTCCATGACCCAGCAGCATCAGGACGGGAAACGCAACAAGGTGATCCAGTTCCTGGAAGTGGAAAAACCTGCGGAAACGATAGTGGTAGACAATCCGTTCCCGAAAGAAAAAGCCTTTGCTTTATATGCCGGCAAGGAAATGAACGTGCTGCTGCAGGCCGCGTTGAAAGCGAATGAAACAGCCCTGACGGAAGACGGCAGGCTGAATGCCCGGTACGTGCTGCCGGAGCTGGCGCCGCGTTATATCGGGCAGCTGCTCATGTTCCTGATGTACAGTATCGCGTACGAAGGAGAGCTGGCAGATGTGGATGCCTACGACCAGCCCGGCGTGGAAGCTTACAAACGCATCATGAAAGCGGAACTGGCAAAAGGATAAATTAAAAAGATTTATACACAAGTTTTATTGAAAAAGATAAGTTGAAATAACCGGAAGCGGGAAAGACTTTGCAAAACCGTGCCCGTTTGCTATTTCATAGACTCATTCGCCTGTGGCTTCGAAACTCGGGGCTTCGCCCCTCAGACAGTCTCGCCACGACGGCGAATTTCATCGTATGAAATTACGCAAACGCTCCCGATGTTTTGCTCAGTTCTTCCCCGCTTCTGTTTTTGTAACATTTTATATAGTTTTGGAAAGAGTTTGTGAAAAAATAATAACGGCACTTGCGTAAAGTCAAAAAGTCAAATATAATATCTCATATAAAACACTTTATAGGAAATTTGGCTATATATTTTATTTTTGCGTAGGAAAGATATTTATTTGTAATCCTGTGCAAGAATGAAAACAGGCAGTAAAACAGAAAGCAGGTAGAAAAATGAAAAATATGGCAGACGCGATAGAAAGCTTTATTGTAGGTCAACTGCTGGCGGCAAGCAAGAATACGGTAATGGTGCAGCGCAATGAACTGGCGGACAGGTTATCCTGCGCGCCGTCCCAGATCAGTTACGTGCTGAGCACGCGCTTTACACCGGAAAAAGGTTATCTGGTAGAATCCCGCCGGGGCAGCGGAGGCTTTATCCGTATCGTCAGGATATTGCCGGTAGAAGAACAGCAGGAGGAGCCGACTGTGGATGAAATCCTGCATTACTGGCATGAAAACCGCATGCTGACCGACAGGGAATTTGAACTGCTGCATTATCTGATGGGTATCATGGACATCCCGGAAAGGGAAAAACGCCGCGTTCTCCGCCAGGCGGTACAGCGCATGGTGGATGCAGGCTGACAGAAGAAAACAGAGTGAAGGATCATGTGCCGGGACAATGTTTTTTCCGGCAAGGAGGATATGATGTTATGTGAACGGTGTGGCAAACGGGAAGCCACGGTAAATGTAGTTTGCGTCGTTAACAATACGCGGGTCAGCAAATGGCTTTGTGAGACCTGCGCCAAAGAGTTTGCGACAGAAGGGGTCCTGTCCGGCCAGAACGGGGAAGGGGCCCGCAATATTCTGGAAGAAATTTTTAAGCCGCTGCGCAAACTGGCGGAACAGAATTATTATGAAGAAGCTGTTGGCCAGAAGAATCATTTCTATACCGAGTTGGCGGAAAGGATTCTGGCAACCGCACGCCGTACAGCGAACCAGCGCCAGCAGGAAGAGATCGGCACGGAACATATTTTATGGGCCATGCTGCAGGAGCCGGAAAGCCAGGCAGCGCATCTCCTGCTGCGGTGCGGTGTGGATAAGTATACGCTGCTGGGGGAACTGGAGACGTGGATGGGGAAAAGCGCAGAAGGCGCCAATCCCGTCACTTATACTAAAGAGGCTTCCAGGGCTATGGAATACGCCAAATCCTTTGCGGATGCGGACGGGCTCTACCTGATCAGCTCCGGCCATATCCTGCTGGGTCTGCTGGCGGAAGACGGCTGTGTGGCGGAACGGGTTCTGCAACGTTTTGCTATCGATATGAACCGGGTGCAGGTCATGATGCACGAAGAGTTTATCGAGACCCATTCCCTGCCGGAAAAGAATAAGTTCAAATCACAGGCGAAGAAGGAAAAAGCAGAAGCGGAAATGCAAAAGGCGTTAAAACTTCTGAAAGGTTTCGGGCGCAATCTGAACGAACTGGCCGCACAGGATAAACTGGATCCGGTGCTGGGCCGGGAAAAGGAACTGGAGCACGTAATGCGGATCTTGTGCCGGCGTACCAAGAACAACCCGGTCCTGATCGGGGAATCCGGCGTGGGGAAAACAGCGGTTGCGGAAGGCTTGGCCCAGCGGATCGTGAACGGGGAAGCCCCTGAGTTTTTGTCGGATAAGATTATTTTTTCCCTGGAACTGGGCTATGTGGTTGCGGGGGCCAAGTACAGGGGGGAACTGGAAGAACGTTTGCGGAACATCATTGAAGCGGTCAAACACTGTCCCCGGATCGTCCTCTTTATGGATGAGCTGCAGATGCTGATGAACGGCGGCGACGGTACCATGAATATCGCCAATATCATCAAACCTGCCCTGGCCAGGGGGGAACTTCACGTGATCGGGGCGACCACGCTGGAAGATTACCGCAAAAGCGTGGAGAAAGACGCGGCGCTGGAGCGGCGTTTCCAGCCTGTCCGCGTGGATGCGCCGGATGCGGCGTCGGCCCTGAAAATACTTAAGCGGCTGTGCGGACGCTATGAAAAGTATCACCATGTTCAGGTTACGGAAGATGCACTGGAAGCGGCCGTAAAATTATCGGACCGGTATATAACGGACAGGAACCTGCCTGACAAGGCAATCGACATATTGGATGAAGCCTGTGCTTCCGTACGGCTCCACAGCAGCAAGGATTACTCGGGACAGATGGGCGATCCGGTTGTGGATGCGGATACGGTACGCCAGA
>JAFSOW010000037.1 GCA_017443165.1 Acidaminococcaceae bacterium
AATGGGATACACGACCGATTCACCGCCGACGCCCTTGTCCAGGAACAGGGAAGCCGGTGTATCCATACGTTCGCCTTCATAAATATCGGCGATGTCTTTTAATTTTAAAATCTGTCCGTTCTGTGCCCGGACAATAATGTTGCCAAACTCTTCGGGGGTCTTCAGACGACCCTCGGCACTGGCAGAGTATTTAAATTCCAAATCATTGGTGGTGGGTTTGGAACCGATGGAACCAACAGGCGCCTGGATATTCTGTGTCTGAATCGCTGCGGCAACGTCTGCTGCAGTCAGCCCCAGCTGAGCCATCAGGTCCGGCTTCAGTTCCACGCGCATGGAGTATTCCGGGCCGTATTCACTGACGGAAGACACGCCTTTAACACGCTTGATCGGGTCTACCACATTAGAAGCCCCATAGGTTTTCAGGAACATGCCGTCGTAGGTTTTGTTGGGAGACGTCAGTACAAAATACATAATCGTCTGGGAAGACATCTTGGCCGTGGTAATACCGTACTGGGTAACCTCGGTAGGCATGGAGGCCTTGGCCTGGTCCACACGGTTCTGCACTTCAACAGACGCTATGTCGCCGTTCTTTTCCAGGTTGAAGTTTACGTCCAGCACATAACGGCCGGTATTGGTAGAAGTAGAACGCATGTCGCGCATGTTCTCTACGCCGTTGACCTTCTGTTCGATAGCCTGGGCGATGGATTCTTCTACCGTGGATGCGTTAGCGCCCACATAGTTGGTTTCCACTTCAATCTGGGGTTTTGTAATATTGGGATACTGTGCAATAGGAAGGCTGAACCCTGCAATTACGCCGGCAAAGACGATGACCAGGGAAAGGGCTATTGCAAATATCGGTCGGTCGATAAAAAACTTAGCCACTTAGGTTCCCTCCTATTGTTTGCTTTCGTTGCTCAGGTCGGCTTCCGTCATGGCGGCAGGCTTCACTTCAGACCCTTTATTCACTTTCTGGACACCTTCGACTACCAGCGTCTCATCGCCGTTCAGTCCTTTTTCCACCAGCCACAGCTTGCCGACGCGGGCGCCTAAGGTAACTTCCTTCATATCTACTTTATTATCGCTGCCTACAACGAATACGAATTTTTTGTAAAGCATTTCCCGGACAGCGCGCTGGGGAATCAGCATGGCATTCTTAACGGTTCCCGCATTGGCCTGAAGGCGGGCGAACATGCCCGGCATCAGCCGGTTGTCGTCGTTGCTGAACCGTGCCTTTAAGGTCAGGGCGCCGGTACCGCTGCCGATCTCCCGGTCAACCTGGTCTACAACACCGGCTCCGGTATAAATGCTGCCATCTGATAAAACCAGTTTCAGGTCTTCCAGGGCTTTGGCGCCGGAATCGGAATGGGCTTTGGAAAGCTGCAGGTATTCGTTTTCCGACATACTGAACTTAATCCGCACCGGATTGGTGTTGCTCATGGTAGCAAGCACGGTCTGCCCGGCCGACACGAAGTTGCCTACGGACAAATCGCTGGTACTGATCTTTCCGGAGAAAGGTGCCCTTACTTCCGTATCGCCCATACTGATCTGCGCGTTTTCCAGAATGGCTTCATGAGCCGCAACCTGGGCCTGGGCGGAATCCCGCTGGGCCATCACCAGATCATACTGCTGTTTGGACACAGCATTCTGCTCATATAATTTTTTATAGCGTTCCGCATCCGCTGCCAGACGGTTATATTCTGTTCTTGCTGCGGCAAGGCCTGCCTGGGCATTCAAAAGGTTTGCCTTATACGTGCGCTGATCGATAGTGAACAATACCTGACCTGCTTCCACCCGGTCGCCGCCGTTAAAATACTTTCCGGTAATCTTGCCGGAAACATTCGCCGTCAGCTTCGCTTCCTGCTGGGCTTCCACAAAGCCGGTAAACTCATGGACGTTAGGCGTGTCCCTCTTTATGACCTGCATAGTTTTTACAGCTACCGCAGCCGGCGCTTTCTGCTGCGCCTTCTTGTTACCGCACCCGGCAAAAACCAGCAGCCCGGAAACCGCCAGCGCAACAGCTAAACTTTTTCCCCATTTCCCACGGAAATTTCGTAACATAAACCAGATCCTCCCTGAACCGACATGCCTTTCATTTTCTGAAAGAGCACCTTGCTTATCAACGATTGTATTATTAATGAAGCTTTCATTCTGAATGTATTGAACGGGCGCGTTCCCGTTTTTTCAGCGTCGAAATATTCTAACAAAAAATAATTAAAAAATCAAATTAAATTTGTTAAAAAACAGTACCTGTTTTATCCTCATTCATCCAAAATCTTTTTGTTTTTTACAAAAGGAATCATGTCGTCCTTTTCCACCACGGCCAGATGAATGGCCTCTTCATCCTGGAACCCCGTGTCCAGCAAACGGTCCTGCAGCACAAAGTGTTTTCCGGTAAAATGCCAGAAAGCCGGTTTTACTTCGGAAAAACAGTTATTGGGTTTTCCCACCAGGTTTATGACTTTTATAAAATCAGGATTTTTGGTGTTAAACATCTCATCCATCTTAAGATGTTCTCCGTTCAGCATATTAAAATTATACAGTTCCCGGATCACTTCCCCTTTTTTATTCCTGCGCCCCAGTTCCAGGCTTAACAGATTCGACCCGGCGTATTTCACCTGAAACGCCCTTTCGTCTTCTTCCGGCGCCTTGGCAAACCATGCCTGCAGTTTATCATTGATTTTGTTCTGCAGCTCCGGTTTTTCCTCAACCGCCACAATCGGACGGCTGATCACCCGGTCCCCGATAAACGCCCTGCGGGGATAAAGCCTCCAGTTTCCTGCCCCGTCAGCCCGGTTCGCACCATCCGCATCAGGCTTAAGCAAGTCGTCCAGGGTATCCGTCAGATTTATTTCCTCCGGTATCCATTTTGCTTCTTTCTGTGACCATCGTACTGCAAGGTGTCCCAACAGATCCTGTCCATCGGCAGACAGCACATTTTGCTCCGTAAACAAACGCCCCCCCAACATTGTAAGGGACGCTACCTCTGTCACCTCAGGGTGCAGATACGGTTTGGCAATACTCCCGTCATCATGGTAAAGGCGTAAGACATTTTTCGCGTTGCCGGAAAAAGAAACTTTCCTTTCTGCGCCGTCCTCCTCCGGCAAACTGCTTTCCACGCTAAACCGGTTATCCGGTTTGTATTCGGCTTTTGCCGCTACGCCAAGACTATCCGCGGCGGAGAAAATTTCCTGTACCTGCTTGTAATCGGAAAAATCCAGGATCCGGCAGTTCACCGCCGCATTTTTTCCCCCTTTCGCTGCCATCAGCAGAATCTGGTCGTGGGGTTTATCTGAAATTTTGGTTTTACTGTTCTTCTTGTCTTTTCCTTCGTCCGTTTCTGCTTTTAAGGAATCCAGAAGTTTGTCAAACCGTTTCTCCGCTTCCTCTTTTCTGTCTTTTTGTTTCGCCTTTTTATTATCCTGTTCCGCTTTGGCATTCACCGGCATTTTTTCCAACAGGCAATAGTAGCCGCCATCCAGATTTGCCTTCCAGGCGGTCAGCATCTTTCCTTCCGCGTTCTTCACCATAATCCACAAATCGGAATAATAATTGCTGCCGGGCATTTTCTTTTCACCGGTCAGTTCCACCATCTTTTTCTGGCCGCTGCCGTCCACGTCC
Source organism: Acidaminococcaceae bacterium (assembly GCA_017443165.1). Lineage (GTDB taxonomy): Bacteria > Bacillota > Negativicutes > Acidaminococcales > Acidaminococcaceae > Succiniclasticum. Next base: position 3,619 of record JAFSOW010000037.1, read on the forward strand.
GCTTCCACTTTAGCCAGAAGGGCTGCCTGAGCGGAAGAAAAGGGCGCCGCTATCAACAGAAAAGCGCCGATTCCCGTTACTACACGTTTAAACATCGTTATCCTCCATCCTTGTGACTCCGTCAGGAACCTGACCATTATGCAACTGACCGTTCCCGGTGTCATATATTATATAATCGCAAATTTACAAATCCGGAAATCAAACAAAACCATATTATCTATACTATCTATCATCCTTTATAGTCCGGCGGAACCGCAATCAGCCACTGGCGTACCTTTTCCTTTTCACGGAACAGACGGGCGTCAAACCACATATAATAGAAGCGTGATGCGGAAATAATGTTATACCCATCCTGAGCGTGGTCTGTAGTATCATACGGATCCGCTAAAATCAGCACATCATTCATCTCATTCTTGTCGCCCAGCGTATCAAGGCCGATGATCACCCTCCAGTGACCGCCCCAGTCAACATTTTCCACCATAATGGGGATACCCCGCTTCAAGTTGTCATCCACAAACACCAGAAACTTTTCGTAGGTTTCCGGAGATCCGTCTTTTAACGCATTCTTAACCTTCCAGCCTTTTTGTTCAAAATAACGGCTCATACCCCGGGTGTTAGTGCCGGGGTCTTTTACACCGGCCGGATGCGTCCCCATGATTTTCGCCATTTCCATTTCCGAATCAGGCACCTTGCCCAGAAAATGCTGCACCACCGTCAGCGCCGCAGCAGGACCGCAGGTGTAATAAGTATGCTGCTGATGCGTTTTATATTTTTCCAGAAGCAGCAGGCTGCCGCCGGACTTCATATTATATACATCAACCTTCTTAAAATATGGCGAGTCCTTCACGTCTGACTGACCCTGCACAGAAGCCGGACCGCCTCCGTCCTTTTGCAGCAGCAGAACCATTTTGGTTGTAATCTCATCCAATACACCGGATTGTTCTGCATTTCCGGTGTGTTTTGTACCGGTATAAAAGTTAAATACTGCAACCGCAATCAATGCGGCAGCCAGTAAAATGGCACTTTTCTTCACGGTATCACCTTTCTTTTCGTTTCTTTTTTATGAAACGTTTTAACAGGTTTATCCTTATTCCGCTTTGGTAATCTTCTCCAGCTTTTTTGCCAAAGCCTGCAGCAACGCGCCTCTTTCATTGGGAATGCTGCCACTTTGTACACGGGCCAGCAGATATTTCATAGCATCGCCTACGGTAAGCGGCGGTAAAACCTGTATTTCACTGCCCCGCACATGTAAATCTGAAGTGTGTACGGGCATCCGTTCACGGGTAATTCGCACGGCTTCTTCTCCCAACCGGCGGCCTTCCTCCATCACCGGTTCCTGCAGCACGCCGGCCCAGGTAGCTCCCATGTCCGCTAAAAAAACTTCTGTGAGCTGGGAAAAAGCTTCCACCATTTCCTTTTCTGTACGGAATTCACCGCCTGTGGCTTCGCTGCGGATCCAGCGCAGCAATGTATTGTTTTTATGGATCATCATGGGCGCAAAGCGCATGTGCTTCGCCACCAGCCAGCTTACCCGGCGCACAAAAGGACGGGGATAACGCAGACGGACAAGTATTGCTTCCGCCATTTTTGCGCTTTCTTTTTCGTGGCCGTGATCATTCGGATATCCGTCCGGCGTGGTTCCCCGGACCCCCGGCAGGCCTTTCGCTACATCGTGCAGCAACAGGGCCCAGCGCAACGTTAATTCCCGGGGACCGTTGTCCACTGCCGCCAGGATATGCTCCCAGACGTTATAACAATGAAACCGGATATTCTGGGGTAAAGCCGGTAAGTGCGCCAGTTCCGGCAGCACATCCACAAACGTTTCGTTACCCTTGTCCCTCACCCTGCACTGCGCGTTTGCCAGACCGCTGGAAAGGAACAGTGCCAGACCTTTTCCGGCTGCTTTCCCTAACAGCATTTTATCCAGTTCTGTTTTGACGCGTTCCAGGGAAAGGTTGCGGCACTGGCTTACGTCAAAAACATAACGTTTTTTCAGGTAGTACTTTGTACCGGGCTGCCCGAAAGGCAGACCGGCTGCCGTCCCATCGTCTTGCAACAAGCCGTCCCGGGCCGAACCGTCTGATCCGGTAACTTCCGGGCCATGGGTCAGCTGCGCATCCGGACCCATGGTTTTCATGTTTTCCGGAACGGTCTTTCCCGCTTTTTCCATGGCAATCCGCAGATTTTGTTCCACGGTGAGTACTTCATCATAGCCACCCCGGACATCTTCCGGCGCGTCATTTCCTTCCACATAAGTAAAATCCAGCTGCGCCACAAAACGGCAGGCCCGGTACATACGTAATGCGTCTTCTGCGAAACGCTTCCGGGGGTCGCCTACTGTACGGATCACTTTCGCTTCCAAATCCTTTTGCCCGCCATAATAGTCATACAGATTTCCTCTGCTGTCCATGGCCATAGCATTCACCGTAAAATCCCGGCGTGACAAATCTTCTTTTAATGTGTCACAATACCACACTTCCGCCGGCCGGTGGGCATCCAGGCCATAGGCATAGCGCTCATTACGGAAGGTAGCAATTTCCAGCGAACGGCCTTCAGTTACAGCCACCATCACGCCGAAATTTTCACCCAGCTTTTCTGCCAGGGAATAACCGGTATTACGAAGAACCGCCGCAATCTGTTCCGGGCGTCCGTTAGTCGCAATATCGTAGTCCCCGGGTTCCAGCCCCAGCAGCAGGTCCCGCACTGCGCCCCCCACCACATAGGCTTCATACCCGGCCGCATTCAGTATATTCAATGTTTTCGTCACATAATCAGGAAAGCTCTTTTGCATGCTACATTCTTATCCTTAAACTCATTATTTATTAATTATAACATACAATTTGCGTATCTGCCTTTTTAATTATTTATTAATGAGTCCATGAAATAGCAAACGGGAACGATTTTGCAAAGGCTTTCCCTTGCAGTGATATTCAGAAGAAATAAAAAAACCGCCAGTATCAACTGACGGTTTTGATTGAAGTTAATGGGTAAAAAGACTGCAGATTTATGCTTCCAGAAGCGCTTTGGCTACCAGCTCGCCCATCTCCTGTGTGTTGACCTTCGTCAGGCCTTCGCCAAACAGGTCCGCCGTGCGGTAACCCGCTTCATACACTTTGTCAACGGCTGCCTCCACCGCGTCTGCAGCTGCCTGCTGGTCCAGGGAATAACGGAACAGCATGGCTGCGGAAAGAATGGTACCTGTAGGATTGGCGATGCCCTGTCCCGCAATATCCGGCGCGCTGCCGTGGATGGGCTCATAGAGACCGGTGCCGTCGCCAAGGCTGGCACTGGGCAGGAGGCCGATGGAACCGCCCAGCACGGACGCTTCATCAGACAGGATGTCGCCGAAAATATTATTGGTCAGCACCACGTCAAACTGGCCGGGATTCAGCACCAGCTGCATAGCGCAGTTATCTACATACAGATGATTCAGTTCGATTTCCGGATATTCCTTCGCCTGCATTTCCGTAACGATACGCCGCCACATACGGGATTCCGCCAATACGTTGGCCTTGTCCACAGACGTAACTTTACCCCTGCGCACCTTAGCCGCTTCAAACGCTTTCCGGGCAATCCGTTCCACTTCCGGACGAGTGTAGAGGTCTATGTCCGACGCTGTCTCCACACCGTCAACCATAGCCGCTTCGTTATGGGTGCCGAAGTAAATGCCGCCGGTGAGTTCCCGGACGATCAGCAGATCCGTGTTAGCTGCCCGTTCCGGTTTCAGCGGAGACAGATGTGCCGTAAATTTACTTACCTTCATGGGACGGAGGTTACAGTACAGACCTAAATCTTTACGGATGCGCAGCAGGCCTTTTTCCGGGCGGATGGACGGATCTACGTTATCCCATTTTGGCCCGCCTACTGCGCCTAACAGCACTGCATCCGCTGCTTTGGCGGATTTTTGCGTCACTTCCGGATAGGGGTCATTATACGCATCAATGGCGCAGCCGCCCAGCAGCTGATGGTCGTATTCCAACGCAAAGCCGAACTTTTTGGCCGCCGCATCCATAACTTTTACAGTAGCAGTTACAATTTCCGGACCGATGCCATCGCCCGGCAATAAGGTGATTTTCATAATTGACAGTCTCCTTGTCTTTGTACTTTTATGTATTCAGGCAGACAGCGTAAGGCGAAGCCGGGATGACTTCGCCTTTGTTTTTATTATGCCTGTGTTTTTGCGTAATTAACCAGTCCGCCGCAGTCCGCGATTTTCTGACAGAAGTCCGGCAATGGTTTTGTTTTGATGACCAGGTTTTTATTCACAATTCTGATTTCGCCGGTCTTCAGGTCCACTTCCACATCATCACCCTTTTCAATCTTTTCCACCTCTGCGCCAATTTCCAGCACCGGCAGGCCGATGTTGATGGCATTGCGGTAGAAGATACGGGCGAAACTGTCCGCGATGATGCACTTGATGCCTTTTACTTTGATTACAACGGGGGCGTGCTCACGGGAAGAGCCGCAGC
>JAFSOW010000038.1 GCA_017443165.1 Acidaminococcaceae bacterium
CTACGAAACGGATATCGTGTTCTTCAGCCTTAAACCCTAATGCAGCCAGACTCTGCAGGTACAAATCCTGAATATTGGCCGGAGAAGGTTTAATGATGACCTGATACTGATGATGCTGGAACAGGCGGTTGGGGTTGTCGCCATAACGACCGTCTGCAGGACGGCGGGACGGTTCCACATAAGCCACGCGCCATGGTTCCGGCCCCAGTACACGTAAAAATGTTAACGGGTTCATAGTACCCGCGCCTTTTTCCATGTCATAGGGCTGACCCAGAATACAGTTCTGTTCAGACCAGAACTTCTGCAGTGTTAAAACCATTTGCTGAAAATCCATATTTTTCCTCCTTAGTGTTACAAAGCGGGTTTTCTGTTATGCCGCATAATCTTTTAGCCGGAAACGCCGCATTGCAGCAAATAAAAAACCGTCCCTGCAACAGATTAATGTTACAGGGACGGATCATCTCCGCGGTTCCACCCTGCTTGGTCACAAATTATGTGACCCGCCTCAATGGTTATGCAATTTCGCTCAAAGCTGCCTTCTTCCGCCTGTTGCCGGCTTGCACCACCCCGGCTCGCTGCTGTGGCAAAATACTCGGTCTTGTCATCGCTACGCAATATTATATGTAGTCCGGGCAGGTTTGTCAAATGAATTATAAACTTCCGGCGGGAAAGAACCCGCAAAAACATTCCTGTTTGCTATTTCCCGCCTGCAACCTGCCGTATAAATTCGAGACTCTTTATTGGCTGCTCCGTCTGGTACACCAGATAACGGTGCAGGATATGTTCCAGTTCCATCAACGCCGCGCCTTTTACCGAAAAATGTCCCGGTTCTGAAAAGTCCAGCATGCGCAGCTGCTGCCACAATCTGCGTGTTTCCTCATGAAACGACTGGAGGCCCGGTGATTTTTCCTGTCCGGAACAACATTCTTCACAAATAAATCCGCCCTGAATTTCGCTGAACCAGGCATCTTTTTCAGCCGGACGGCTGCAGTTCACGCACACCTCATACACAGGACCTATGCCGCTATGATCTAAAAGCCGGATCAGGTAAGCCAGCGCTGCCAGGCGCGGATTCCGTTTTACCAGCAGCTTCAGCGCATTCTGAAGAAGCGAATAGATTTCTGCAGACGGTTCCCCCTGTTCCGTCAGGCGTTCTGTCATTTCGGCCATAAGAAATCCGTACGCCATCTGTTCCAGTCCCATTTGCGGCATGGGTGCCGCCAGCTGACAGGTTTTAAGCTTATCTACACGAGTTCCCGGATAAAGCTCTGCTTCCAGACAGGCGAAAGGCTGCAGCAAACGGCCCGACACGCTTTTCGGATACCGGGCTCCGTAGGCCATAAAAACAATCTTTCCGTGTTCCCGGGAATAACACACGACTTTTTTATCCGCTGTCTGCCAGTTATTCACTTGTAAAACCAAAATTTCATCCTGATAACTTTCCATAATTTCTGACGCGTTGACAGCATAATTATTCCGCTTCTGTTTTTTCCGCCTTTACCCGTTCGATACGGAACTGATCCATTTTAAGCACTGTAAAGGTCCAGTCTTTCCATTCGACCTCGTCGCCCTCTTCCGGCTTTCTTCCCAGCCGGCTGAAGATATAACCGCCCAGCGTATCGTCTTCATCTTCCTCGTCAAACGGCAGATTCAGCAGCTCGCTGACGTCATCCAGCGGCATTTCCCCGTCTATGTCATAGCTCCCGTTGGCCAGTTGCATGATGTCAGGAAGCTCTGCCGGCTCATACTCATCTCCCATATCCCCCACGATTTCTTCCAGCAGATCTTCCAGCGTAACCAACCCGACGGTCCCGCCATATTCATCCACAACTACCGCCAGATGGACCCGCTGTTTCTGCATAGCCTGCAATACCCGTAAAGCATTCATGCCCTCCGGCACCATGATGGTTTTCCGTAAGATCGCACGGATATCAAACTTTTTGGAAAAGTCCCCATTCAGCAAATCCCGAACATGGAAAATCCCCAGAACGTGATCCTTGTCCTCTTCACACACCGGAAAACGGGTATGGTGACTGGAACGGATCACTTCCCTGATTTCCTCCAGGCTGTCGTCAACATACAGGCAGACCATGTCCTGGCGGGGAACCATCACTTCACGCGCCACCGTATCATTAAACTCGAGCACGTTGTCAATCAGGACACTCTCTCCGCGGTCCAGTTCCCCTTCCTTTTCACTGGCACTGACAATCTGCCGCAGTTCTTCTTCACTTCGGGAAATGTCTTCCTCCTGCGTATACTTTACGCCAAAAAGCCTGGCGATACCCCTGGCAATCCAAAACGCCACGCCAACCAACGGACAGGTAAGCAGATACATGACACGCAACGGGGTCGCCAGATGTACGATGACCTCTTCCACCTTGTCCCAGACAATGATGCGGGGCAGCAGTTCCCCGATGACAACAAGAAGTAAAAGTAAAATCAGGAACGCACAAAGCAGACTGAGGGACGACGCGGTATCAGGCAGCCAGGGAAACACCTGAGTCTGCACTACCTGGACTGTTGCCGTCATCCATCGCTTCACGCCGGGCAGGCCCATCATCCAATCCGCCAGCAAAGGTCCCCCGTACCAGCCAAGCAGCAACGATATGCAGGTGATGCCGATTTGCAGGGCACTGATATAATGATTTTTCCGGTCAAAAATATGCAGCAACGTCTCCGCACCGGAAACTCCACGCTCCTGCATTTCCTGAAGCTGCGCACGCCGGATCCGTGCCAGCGAAGTTTCTGCCGCTACAAACAGCGCGTTTAATATAATCAGAAACAGGATAAACATCTTACGGTTCCTTATACCCTAATTCTTTCAGCATTTTGGATTTGTTACGCCAGTCGGCCTGCACTTTTACCCACAAATCCAAGAATACGCCGCCGCCCGTCAGGCTCTCAATATCCCGCCGGGCCTCCTGTCCAATCTTTTTCAGAAGATTCCCTTTTGCCCCGATGACGATACCTTTCTGCGACTCCCGTTCCACAAAAATCGTGGCCCGGATAAAAACGCTCCCGTTAGAACGTTCCTTGAATTCATTGATTTCCACTGCAATAGCATGGGGCACTTCATCATGGGTATGCCGCAGCACTTTTTCCCGGATCATTTCCGCCGCAATCAGCCGCATGGGCTGGTCGGTCAGTTCGTCTTCCGGAAACATGCTGGGGCCCTCCGGCAGATGCCTGACGATTTCTTCCTGTAATTCTTCAAAGCCGTCGTGATTCAGCGCGCTGACAGGAATCACCGCAGCAAAATTCAAATCGTCCTTATAACTGTTCACAATACCGAAAAGCAGGCTCTTATCATCCAGCTTATCTATTTTATTGATTACCAGCAGTACAGGAGTATTTATCTTTTTCAGTTGTTCAATAATAAACTTTTCCCCGGCCCCTTTTTTCTCACAGGCGTCAACCACAAACAAAACCACATCAACCTGGTTTAAGGTGCCGACAGCCGCCTGATTCATATATTCACCCAGCTTATGCAGCGGCTTATGGATACCGGGCGTATCCAAAAACATGATCTGGGCGTTGTCTGCAGACAGAATCCCCATGATTTTATTACGGGTCGTCTGGGGGCGGTCACTCATGATAGAGATTTTTTCCCCGATCATCCCGTTCATCAATGTTGATTTACCAACATTCGGACGTCCTACCAGCGCTGCAAAACCTGTATAATGTTTGTTTTCCCCCATAAGTTCTCCTTACTTTTCCTACGGCCGGTACTGCAAAATAGCATATACGCCCATTTTTTTACGATTAAATATACCAACGGCCAGTCTCAAATACAAAAACAATTATGCAAAATCCGCAGCTTTAAAGCTGAACGGAAGCAGTTCTTCCAAACTTACCGTCTTCATATCGCCTCGTATATTTGCCATTACAATCACCGGAATCTCAAATTCCGCCATTACCTGCCGGCAGGCGCCGCAGGGCGATGTCACATCTTCCGTATCAGCCGCTACCAGCAGCATGGTAATTTCCCTGGGACGGACTCCGGCCGCTGCCGCGTTAAACATGGCCACCCGCTCCGCGCAAACCGTCAGGCCAAACGAAGAATTCTCCACATTACAACCGGTATAAATATCTCCGGACTTGGTCAATACTGCAGCTCCTACTTTAAAATTTGAGAAAGGAACGTAGGCGTTTTCCCGGGTCTTCAGGACTTTCTTAAATAATTTTTTAATAGTTTTATCCGTCGCTTTAACGTCTTTACGGCCCATCGATTTTTTCCCTTCCTTAGCGTTATTATCACTTTTCTTCCTGTTCTTTACCGGTTTTATCTTTTCAGAAGCAGTATCTTTTTGTTTCCCTTTTTTTACAGATTTTTCCGGTTCCGCATCCACGACTGCCACCGCAAAATGATCCGGGTCATCTTTCCCTGTGCCCCTGTCCAAATCTGCCTGGCTCAGGTGAATCATCTGCAGCGCCTTTTCTTCTTCCTGCCGCATCACCGCTTTGTCTTCTTTATTCATGTGATCGTATCCGAGAAGATGCAGCAGGCTGTGCACCCCCAGATACACCAGTTCACGGTTGAATCCGTGCCCGTACTCCCTGCCCTGCCGCACAGCGGTTTCCGCAGAGATGATGATATCCCCCAGCAGATGTGTTTCCGGCCCGCCGATTTCCTGCGGCTCTTCCGCTTCATCCAGCGCAAAGGACAAAACATCTGTCGGCCGGTCGATACCCCGGTAATCTTTATTCAAAACATGGATTACTTCATCATTAACCAAAGACACGCTGACTTCGGTTTTTGCAGACAGTTTATGCAGTTTTGCCACCGCCTGCAGCCCCTGTTTCAGCAACGCAACGGCTTCCTTTGAAACCTTTACTTCATCCTGGTCATCGCTGAAATTAATAATCATGTTACTGCCTCGTTTCTTCGGTTTTCTTTTCTTCCGGCTTCTGTTCAAACTGTTCATACGCTTTGATAATGGCGCCGACAATTTCATGACGGACTACGTCTTTTTCATCAAAATAATTAATGCTGATGCCGGGGACCTCCCTTAAAACTTTGGCGGCATGGATCAGCCCGCTTTTCCTGCCGGCAGGAAGATCGATCTGGGTAACATCCCCGGTAACCACCATGTGGGAACCGAACCCGAAACGGGTCAGAATCATTTTCATCTGCTCGGGAGTTGTATTCTGCGCTTCATCGAGAATAATAAACGAACCGTTCAGGGTACGGCCACGCATGTATGCCAAAGGCGCTACTTCAATCGTACCACGCTCCAGGTACTTCTGTGCCGTATCGCTGCCCAGCATATCAAACAGGGCATCATACAGCGGACGCAGGTACGGATCCACCTTCTCCTGCATATCCCCCGGCAAAAAGCCCAGCTTTTCCCCGGCTTCCACTGCAGGACGGGTAAGGATGATCCGTTCCACTTCCCGTTTTTTCAGCGCGGTAACCGCCATGGCTACAGCAAGATAGGTCTTTCCCGTACCGGCCGGACCGATACCGAAGGTTATGAAATTGTTTTTGATAGCCCGTACATAATTCCACTGGCCCAGCGTTTTCGCCTTGATCTGGTGCCCCCGCCAGGTAACGATCAGCGTTTCCGCGTACATGTTATGCAGTTTGGCCACCGCGCCGCCCTGCACCATGTAAATACTGTAACGCACGTCATGGCTGGTAACAGGCAGCCCCTGCCGGTACAGGAACAGCAGTTCCTTAAAAAGCTGCTCCAGTTTCTGGTTCTCTTCTTCGCTTCCGCTGAAAATAATCTTGTTGCCCCGGGCCATGACCGTAGCGTCAAAGCTGGCGTCGATCAGGCGCAGGAACTCATCGTTCCTTCCCAGGATGCCGATCATTTCCTGCTGGTCATTGATTTCAATTACATGTTCGTCCGATAAAAAAGACAATATTGCTTAACCCCTTTCACTGCTTTGCTTTCCGTATTCTTTACCTTATCTTTAATTTACGACATCGGAAACACGGCTTCATTCCTCTGCTCTCTTATCGCCTTATTTGGCGACTTGTTTCATCAATGTTTTCTCACTTCGCCGCTTCGCCTTCAATGATGGTCACTTTACGGATCACAACCGGCACGACCGGCCTGTCGCCGGCATCCGTTTTGGTATGTCCAATCTTCTGCACCACATCCATGCCCTCGCTGACGCGACCAAAAACAGCATGGTGATTATCCAGCCAGGGCGTAGCTTTTAGCGTAATAAAAAACTGGCTGCCGCCGGTATTGGGCCCCGCATTGGCCATGGACAGGATGCCCGGTCCGCTGTGCCGCAGTTCCGAGCTGAACTCATCTTTAATTGTATAGCCAGGCCCGCCGGTTCCGGTTCCATCGGGGCAACCGCCCTGAATCATAAAACCGTCTATCACACGGTGGAAAATCAGGTTATTATAAAAGCCTTTATTGGCAAGTTTAATGAAATTCTCTGTGGTCACCGGCGCCAGCTTTGTTTCCAGCCGGCAGGTAAACGTTCCCATGCTGGTTTCAAACACAGCCTTCGCAGGTTTGGGCAGCGGTTTCTTTTCCGTTTCTTTCCCGCAGGCGCTGAACGAAAAACAAACCACCAGACACAGACATAAAAGCAAAATCTTGCGCAAAGCAAACCCTCCTTACTTTCAACAACTTGCTGACTTCTTCCGGAAACATCATGTTATCGATAATTTCCATATTCTCCGTCGCAAGCAGTTGCAATAAACATACTTATAATAAACTTATGACATTTCACACATCTACATTATATATTATAAACAAAAAAGGCAGGCGTGAAAAGTGCCTGCCTGAATTATTCCGTTAGAGAAACTTCAAAAAGAAAAAGGGATGGCGTCATCCCTTTTCCTAACGTAAATCAAACACATCACTGCAGAACTCTAAAACAAAAATTGCTTTTTTCCTTGTTTTTTATGCAAAACGATTTTAC
>JAFSOW010000039.1 GCA_017443165.1 Acidaminococcaceae bacterium
CACTGCTGGAAGCGGAACGGTACCGGGCAAAGCGGAACGGGTACCTGATTGATAAGATACTCGGGCAGAATGCATAATATTTAATCAGATATTTTTATATACAGGAGGCAATTCAAAATGAGCATGGTAAATCCTTCCATCGACAAACTGGCGGAGATGGTCGACAGCAAGTATACCCTGGCAATCCTGGCTGCCAAACGGGCCCGTGAACTGACAAAGCCCGGGCAGACCCTTCCGGAAAAGGAAGTCAGCATCGCGCTGAAAGAGGTAGGCGAGAAAAAGATTACCTATACCCGTAAGAAATAATGGAGAAACAATTATGCTGAAAGGGAAAAAGATCGTACTGGGAGTAACGGGCGGCATTGCCATTTACAAAGTGGTAGATCTTGTGAGCAAGCTTCGGAAGCAGGGGGCAGAGGTCCGTGTTGTCATGACGGAGCACGCCGCGAAATTTGTTTCCCCACTGCTTTTTGCGGAAATCAGCGGGCATAAGTGCGCCGTTTCCATGTGGGACGGCAGGGATGAGTTTAACGTGGAGCATATCGCCCTGGCAAACTGGGGTGACCTGCTGCTGGTGGCGCCGGCCACGGCGAACATCCTGGCCAAGATGGCCTGCGGGTTGGCGGATGATTTGCTCAGTACGGTATTGCTTGCGGCTCCCTGTCCGAAAATCGTTTGTCCGGCCATGAATACGGGCATGTACGAAAACATGGCGACGCAGGAAAACCTGAAAGTGTTAGCCGGCCGCGGCATTGCCGTCATGGAACCGGCTTCCGGCGAACTGGCCTGCGGCACGACCGGCGCCGGAAGACTTCCGGAAGTACCGGAAATCATTGCGTATCTGGAACGTTTTCTTGCACAGAGGGAAGGCGATATGCGCGGCCTGAAAGTAATGGTTACCGCAGCGGGTACCCGTGAGCCCATCGATCCGGTACGCTTTGTAGGGAACCGGAGCAGCGGGAAGATGGGATATTCCATTGCCAGGCAGGCTTTACTGCGGGGCGCGGACGTGACGCTGATCACCGGGCCCTCCGCCTTAACGCCGCCACCCTATGCGAAGGTGGTTCGCGTGGAAACCACGAAGCAGATGCTGGACGCCTGTCTCGCCGTGTATCCGGAAACGGACATTGTGATCAAAGCTGCCGCGGTGGCGGATTTTAAGCCACGTTCCGTGGCGGACCAGAAGATCAAAAAGATCCATCCGGAAGACGGGATGACCATCGTGATGGACCAGAACCCGGACATTCTGAAAACGCTGGGCGGTATGAAGAAACAGCAGTTCCTTGTGGGATTTGCGGCAGAAACGCAAAACCTGCTGGAAAACGCGGCCAACAAAGTGAAAAAGAAAAACCTGGACATGATCGTCGCCAATGATGTTTCCCTGAAGGGCGCCGGCTTCAATACAGATACCAACATCGTCAAGTTTTTGTATCCGGACGGAACGGTAGAAGCGCTGGAAATCCTTTCCAAAGATGAGGTGGCTTCGATCCTGCTGGACCGTGTCATGGCTAAGCGGAAACGGTAGTTCCGGAAGCATTAAAAAGAGCGCAACGGTTTTGCCCAAAGTTCCGCGTTTTGGAGCCGGAAAAATTTCCTGCTGTGAAATTAGTGTGAAACAGTTGCATTGCTGTAAATTTCTGTTATAATAGTGACGATAATTGAATAAAGCTCATCACGAGCGGTGGAGGGAACTGGCCCAGTGAAGCCGCAGCAACCATTGCAATCGCGGGATTGTCAAACGGTGCTAAGTCCTTACGAGAAATCGCAAGATGAGATCATAAACGTAATTAAGATGCTCTCACGTGCGCGGGGGCATCTTTTTTTAAGGAAAGGAGCATGTATTATGCGCAAATTATTTACCTCTGAATCTGTTACGGAAGGTCATCCGGATAAAATTGCCGACCAGATTTCTGACGCTATCCTGGACGCAATTCTGGAAAAGGACCCGGAAGGCAGGGTAGCCTGCGAAACGGTAGTGGCTACCGGCCAGATCCATATCGTAGGCGAGATATCCACTACCTGTTTTGTGGATATTCCCAAAATCGCCAGGGATACAGTCCTGGGCATTGGTTATGACAGGGCAAAATACGGTTTTGACGGTTCCACCTGCGGCGTGTTGATCTCCATTGACGAACAGTCCGGCGATATTGCCATGGGCGTGGACAAATCCAAAGAAGCCAAGGAAGGCGCTGCCGCGGAAAACGAAATGGGCGCCGGCGACCAGGGCATGATGTTCGGTTACGCCTGTGACGAAACACCGGAACTGATGCCGCTGCCAATCTCCCTGGCCCACAAACTGGCCCGCAGACTTACCGAAGTCCGCAAAAATAAAACCCTGGCTTATCTCCGTCCTGACGGAAAGACCCAGGTTACGGTGGAGTACGAAGACGGAAAGCCGGTCCGTGTGGATACGATCGTAATCTCCACCCAGCATGATCCGGATGCCACACATGACCAAATCGAGAAGGATATGATCGAACTGGTTATTAAGGAAGTTGTACCTGCGGAACTGCTTGATGTAAACACAAAATATTTTATCAATCCTACGGGACGTTTTGTTATCGGCGGGCCCCAGGGTGACAGCGGCCTGACCGGGCGCAAGATCATCGTGGACACCTATGGCGGCATGGCCCGGCATGGCGGCGGCGCTTTCAGCGGCAAGGATCCGTCCAAGGTTGACCGCTCGGCAGCATACGCGGCGCGCTATGTAGCCAAGAATATTGTAGCGGCCGGCCTGGCAAAGCGCTGTGAGATCCAGCTTGCCTATGCCATCGGCGTTGCGCAGCCCGTATCCATCCTGGTAGACACTTTCGGTACCGGCGTGATTGCAGACGACAAAATCGCGGAACTGGTGCGTAAAAACTTTTCCTTAAGCCCGTCAGGTATTATCCGCGACATGGATCTGCGCCGTCCTATCTATAAACAGACCGCGGCATACGGGCATATGGGCCGTACCGATATCGATGTCCCCTGGGAGCATACCGATAAGGCCGCCGCGTTAAAGGAGCAGGCGGGAATCTGAGGAAGCCCGTTTATTTGCTGCACATTACCTTATTATATGATTAATATACGCTTAATAGTTTACAAAATTACAAAAACGAACTATAATTAGTGTATAATAATTATCGGTAGTATAGACACTATATCACCTGGTGTGAGTTCGGATGTCCGTTGATAAGAGGGACACGGTTTTGTGCAACATAAGGATGGGATTGCGTTTTACGCCGGAAAGGACGGAATCAAATGGGCTTAACAGCAAGACAGAAACAGATTGCGGAAATCGTCAGGGCCGAAGGTCCTATCACAGGGCAGCGCATCGCGGACCAGTTACATGTGACACGGGCTGCGTTACGCTCCGATCTGGCTATCCTGATTATGAGCGGCATTATTGACGCGCGCCCGAAAGTCGGCTATTACTTTATCGGCAGAAGCACCCTGGGCTTATTGACGGAAGAGGTCTCTGATATTCTGGTTTCCGATATCCAGTCCATGCCGGTCGTGATCCTGAACACAAAAAGCGCGTACGAAGCCATCATCAGCATGTTTGTGGAAGATGTCGGCTCGATCTATGTAGTGGATGAAAAGAATCTGCTGGTGGGGGTTGTTTCCCGTAAGGATCTGCTGAAGCTGGCGACCAATACGAACGGGGATATGAAAACGATACCCGTCGTCATGGCAATGACCCCGTTGTCCAAAATGGTGATGGCGTTCCCGGATACGACGGTTTCTTCCGCCGCCCGCAAGGTAATCGACAACCAGATTGACAGCCTGCCCGTAGTCAGATGCGTGAATGAGAAGACAAAGGACTATGAAGTGATCGGCCGCATTACCAAAACGAACTTTACCCGTCTGTTTGTAGATATTGCCGAAGGAAGGGAAGTGGGTCATCATAAGTAATACAAATCCGATTATCTATGCACTGTCAGATTCTATCGGCGGTACGGCGGAATCTGTTATCAAGGCTACAATCAGCCAGTTTACGGAAACTAAATTTGATGTAATCAGGATTCCCTATATCAACAACAAGGAACAGATTGACGAAGCGCTGCAGGAAGCGGCGCGTCACCAGGCTGTCGTCTGTTATACAATCGTAAACCCGCGCCTGCGTGAACATCTTGCCGACAGGGCGGTGGAATTGCAGATTCAGGTGGTAGACGTTCTGGGGCCCATGCTGCGTGCCATACAGAAAAATTCCGGACTGCTTCCCAAGAATCAGGCCGGTCTGATCCATGCGCTGGACCACGAATATTTCAAACGTGTGGAAGCTGTGGAATTCGCCGTTAAGTATGATGACGGTAAAAATCCGCTGGGCCTTTTAAAAGCGGATATCGTGATTATCGGCGTGTCCCGGACATCCAAGACACCTCTTTCCATGTACCTCGCCCATAAACAGCTCAAGGTGGCCAATGTCCCCCTGGTGCCGGAAATCGTTCCGCCGCCGGAACTGTTCAAGGTTCCGCACCACAAGATCATCGGGCTTCTTATTGACCCATACAAGCTGACGGATATCCGCATGACCCGCCTGAAGGCCATGGGGCTTTCCGAAGATGCCGAGTACGCGGATGTTGAACGCATTACCGAAGAACTGGATTACGCAAAGGGAATCATGCGGCGCGTGCACTGCATGATCATCAATGTATCTAACCGCGCGATTGAAGAAACTGCCGGCATCATCCTGGATTATTATTACAAAAACAATATTGCCCGCCGGTAAGGAGCAAAGAATTATCGATTATGAATGTTCGTGAATACACTGAAGACCAGGAACAGAAGAACCTG
>JAFSOW010000004.1 GCA_017443165.1 Acidaminococcaceae bacterium
CACCGTCACCGCATCCTTCATGGCGCTGATCAGTTCATAGGCAGCCTGTGGTTTCAGGAGGCCTGCCATATCCTTAATGGCGATGATATTGGCGCCTGTCCGTTCCAGTTCCTTCGCCATATCCACAAAATACTTCAGATTATATTTATCCCGCTCCGGATCCAGAATGTCCCCGGTGTAGCTCAGGGCCGGTTCCGCCACTTTGTTGCATTCACGCACCGCCTCGATGGACAGGCGCATGTTGTCCAGGCTGTTCAGGGAGTCGAAGATACGGAACACGTCCACGCCGTTCTTGGCGGACAGGCGGATAAACTCTTTTACCACGTTGTCCGGATAGCTGGTATAGCCAACCGCGTTGGCGCCGCGCAACAGCATCTGGAACAGCACGTTGGGCGCCGCTTCCTTAAATGCCTGCAGGCGCTGCCAGGGGCTTTCGTCCAGGAAACGGTAGGCAACGTCAAAAGTCGCGCCGCCCCAGCATTCAAAAGAGAACAGTTCCGGCAGCTTGCCGGCGGTATCTTTAATAACACGCAGCATATCCGCCGTGCGCAGGCGGGTAGCGAACAGGGACTGGTGGGCATCACGGAAAGTGGTATCCGTCAGCAATACTTCCTTCTGCTCCTGTACCCACTTGGCCAGCCCTTCCGGCCCTTTGGCGTCCAGGATCTGTTTCGTGCCGGAAGGCAGGTCGCCGGTAAAGGGTTTCGGCATGTTCATGGGCGCATAGTCCGGCTTCGGCATGACGCCCACGTTGGCGTATCCGTTTACGGTGATATCCCCGATATAATGCAGAAGTTTGGTACCCCGGTCACGGCCTTCCGGGAAGTGGAACAGCTCCGGCGTCTCATCCAGGAAGTTCGTGGTATAGGTACCGTTGACAAAATGCGGGTGCTGCAGCAGGTTCTCCAGGAACGCGATGTTGGTCTTCACGCCGCGGATACGGAATTCCTTCAGGCAGCGCAGCATCTTGGTAATGGTGATGTGATGGTTCAGGCCCCAGGTGGTAGCCTTCACCAGCAGGGAATCATAGTACGGGGTAATGACGGAGCCGGTAAAGGCATTGCCCGCGTCCAGACGGATGCCCATGCCGCCGCCGCTGCGGTAGGCGATGAGCTTACCCGTGTCGGGCATGAAGTTGTTCAGCGGGTCTTCCGTAGTGATACGGCACTGGATGGCTTCGCCCCGGATGCCGATCTTGTCCTGTTCAGGAATGCCCACTTCCGGACTGTGGATGCCATAGCCTTCCGCGATGCGGATCTGGCTCTGGACGATATCAATACCCGTAATAGCTTCCGTAACGGTATGTTCCACCTGGATACGGGGATTTACTTCAATAAAATAGAACTCGTCGTCGGCAGTGGCCAGAAACTCCACCGTACCCGCGCTGACGTAATCCACATTTTTCATCAGTTTCACGGCCGCGTCGCAGATCCGCTTGCGCAGTTCCGGCTTCACGAAGGTGGCCGGCGCCATCTCCACCACTTTCTGGTGGCGGCGCTGCACGGAGCAGTCGCGCTCGAACAGGTGCACGATCTCGCCGTATTCGTCCCCCAGGATCTGTACTTCAATATGTTTCGGGTCTTTCAGATACTTTTCCAGATAAATCTCATCGTTGCCAAAGGCTTTCAGCGCTTCGGACTTGGCCAGGGCATACGCGGTATCCACTTCCTCCGGGGAGTTGACCGCCCGCATGCCGCGGCCGCCGCCACCGTTGACCGCCTTGATCAGGAGCGGATAGCCGTATTTCTCGCCGAAAGCCCGCACCTCTTCCACGGAGGAAATGGGGCCGTCGCTGCCCGGAACCATGGGAATGTCCGCCAGTTTCGCCTGGACGCGTGCATTCACCTTGTCGCCGAACATGATCAGGTGTTCCACCCGGGGGCCAATAAAGATGAATCCTTCTTCCGCGCAGCGCTTGGCCAGCTCGGCGTTTTCCGACAGGAAACCGTAACCGGGATGGATGGCGTCCACATCATGTTCATGGGCAATCCGCATAATATCCTCGATATCCAGATAGGCTTCCACCGGGCCCTTGCCCCGGCCTACCAGATACGCTTCATCGGCTTTATTGCGATGCAGGGATAAAGTATCCTCTTTGGAAAAAATCGCAATGGTGTGAATCCCCAGCTCGTTACAGGCGCGGAACACGCGGATGGCGATCTCGCCCCGGTTCGCAACTAAAACCGTCTTAATTTTTCTCATCTCGTGACTCCTCCTTGGAATGATCAGGCTATCGGGCAAAACCGGCGGAACAGGAAGCGCGCGTCCGAATACGCAAAAGTATAAAACCGGCGTCCCTCAGATATTGGCTCTATTGTATTATAAGAAGTTTACAAATTCAACTGTCCAATGCCATGTATACATTATTCTTGTAATGTGCTATAATGTAGCACACATAAAATGTCCGCAGTTTAATCTGCTTTAATGTATTATATATGAGGTTACCATGTCTTCTGAAAACAAAGTCACCAATACAAGTGCAAACTACAACAGCCTCTTCCTGTTCGTCGTCGACCATCTGGACAGCAAGGGAAACTACGACGGTTCCCCCCTGCCCGACAACCTGATGCGGGAGTATACCTACGGCGCCGAGGACGTCGCCATGTTCCAGCCCAAAGTCAACGAGAGCACCATGGAAGAAGCCAAGGATATCTACCTGCTACTTAAACAGTGGCTGAAACATCCTACACAAATTAATAAAAACAATCTGTATGAGAAAATTTACACGACGCCCCAGATTACCGTGTTCTTCGCCCTGGCCGGCCAGCTGCGGGGTGAAAAACTCAGCTACGACCTGCTGAATCTGGCCCAGGAATGGTTCTACACCGCCAAAGACCGGGAAGCGGTCAAGTTCGCCTATCTGATCTGCGGCCTCATCGGGCTGGACCAGGTCCGCAAATCCTTTTCGGAACACCTGTACAACGACCTGTTCACCATGGCCCGCTGCGAGGAGTTTACCATTTTCCTGTGCATGGCCTGCCAGTTAAGCGAAACGCGGCCCCAGAAAGAGTTATGGTTCCTGGCCCGGCACACGGAAGGCTGGGGCAAGGCCATCACCCTGCTGATGCTGCAGTACCGCACCCCGACCCAGAAACGCTGGCTGCTGAAAAAAGGGCTGGAGCTGCGCATCTTCTGGCCGCCCCTGGCGCCGGTCATCATCAAGGAAAGCGACCTGCCCCGAACGCTGCAGCAGGAGGAAATACCGGAAGATATTTATCTTGCCGCGTCCAACGTCATCATCAACTATATGATCTTCCTGATGCCCAACCAGACGCCGGCGGAAAATCCTTTTGAGAATTCCCTGATGGTGCCGGTCCATATCGCGCTGGAACCCCTGCTGCGGGACTTCCTGCGCCACGCGGAAACCTATGCCAAAACGCCGAAACAGCTGCTGACCATCTTTGCCATCAAAGACCGGCTGGAAGTGCTGGCGACGGAAAAGAAAGGCGCCGCCCTCTCCGCCAACGCGGCCCAACTGCTGATCGCCCGGTGCGACGCCCTGATTTACTGCAAAGACTGGGAACCGGAGATCCGCGCGTCCCTGTTCAATAAAGACGGAAACCTGAATTCGGAGATCGTGGATTTCGCCGCCGATCTGAATATCGACATCTGGCCGGACGTGATCCGCTTCTACAACGAACGCCCGAAGGATCACGCGGCGCTGCGCTACCTGATGTTCGCAGAGGCCGGAGGGGACGAAAAGCGGATCGATACCCGCCGCCATCTGTTCCTGGACTGCGCCGAAGCCCATCTAAAACAGTATATGGACAATGAAGACCTGCTGATCAATTTTGCCCATTACCTGAAAGATTATCCGGGGGAAGGGGAACCGCTGCTGCAGGCCTGCCTGACCTCCATTTACGAGCATGCTATCGGCATGGCCGCCCTGTCCGTGTCCGCCTGGCCCCGGGACAAGGTTCCCGTAACATTAAAAAAGGCTGTGATCCAGGCAATGAAGCTGAACCACAACCCGTTTATCGACCTGGTGCTGAAGTCGATCATCGACGAACGGATACCCGCGCCGGTGGATTTTGATTTCGGGGATTTGTAAGATAAACTGAACATAATATTGTAATAAAAAGACTTCGCAAAACCGGAAACGCTTGCTATTTCATGGGCTCATTTGCCTGTGGCTTCGAAACTCGGGGCTTCGCCCCTCATACAGTCTCGCCACGACGGCAGTTTTCGCCTCATGAAATCACGCAAGCGTTTCCGATGTTTTGCTTAAGTCTTTTTTATTGCATCTTTTTCGTTTCAGTTGTCTACAATTTGTAAGCAAAATCTTTTATATTCCTGAAGCAATGTATATTAGTGCCATCATGTGATAATTATCAGGAGAAAGAAAATCAACTGACTACAAATTGTAGTCAGTTGACGGTAAATGCAATAGACGACGAAATTACTTTAAGATTTTACCATTTTGCGCAAAATGTTTAAACACTACTTTAAGATTTTGTTGACTTGTGAAAAATCTTAAAGTATAATTGAAACAGGGAAATCACATGGCTGATAACCTGCGGCAGGTACTGTCAGCCGGCGTATTGCATGGATTGGAGTGCATGACAATTGATTAAAAGAGAGCATTATCTGGCGCAAATCAGACCGTTCTATGAAAGCGATCTGATAAAAATCATTACCGGAATCCGCCGGTGCGGAAAATCGATTATCCTGAACCAGGTCAGGGAAGAATTGGAAGCACAGCATAAAAAATGCCTGTTCCTGGATTTTGAACTGCGCCCGGTCCAAAGTAAAATACCGGACGCGGATGCGCTCATTTCATATGTTACAGAGCATTTGGGCAAAGAAAAACTGTATGTGTTTTTAGACGAAGTGCAGAATGTACAGGATTGGCATGAAGCCTGCAGGACACTGCGGCGGTCTGATTGTTCCGTGTTTATTACCGGCAGTAACTCAAAGTTGCTTTCCAGAGAATTTACCAGAGAATTGTCCGGCCGTTATGTCTCTTTCCGGATCAGGCCCTTCGTCTACAGGGAGGCCAGAGAATATGCAGAGCAGTTAGGAAGACGTTTTGAAATTTCAGATTACCTGATCTGGGGCGGTTTTCCCGCGGCACTGGAGCAGCCGGATGAAGCTTCCAGGAAAAGGTATCTGAACGACCTGAATAACACGATTATTTATAATGACCTGGAGAACCGGTACAAAATTCGGAAACGGGATATTTTTGAACGGGTCGTTGATTATGTGCTCATTTCCAACGCCAGGATATTCAGCGCCAAGTCCATTACGGATTACATGAAAGGCCAGAATATCGAAGTATCCGTTCCTACGGTCATTAAATATCTTGGTTATCTGAAAGAGGCCTACGTGATAAAAGACGTGCCCTTGTATTCACCGAAAGCCAAAGCAAAACTGAATTACTACTACAAACTGTATAATGAAGACGTATCGTTGAACAGCATACGGCTTTCGGGAAACCGCTATGATCTGACCCATAACCTCGAGAATATTGTTTTGAACGAATTAATTTATATGGGATATGAGGTTTCCGTTTACAGCAATAAAGGCAGGGAAGTGGATTTTCGCGCTGTCAGGGGCGGTAAAATCTTTTTGGTTCAGGTTGCGTACAGTGTTGCCGAGGACAAAGCGTATGAACGGGAGTTTTCTGCTTTTTCCGGCATAGACAATACTATGAAGAAGATCATTATTACAAACGATGACGTCGACTACTCGACAAGTACCGTTTATCATTATAAACTGAAAGACTTCCTTTGGATGGATGAACTGTAATAAAAAAGCCAAATAGAAACTAAAAGCGTGCAGGGATTGAACAAACCATTGTGCGTGTTTGTGTAATTCCATGAGATGAAATGCGCCGTCGTGGCGAGACTGTCTGAGGGACGAAGTCCCGAGTTTCGACGCCACAGGCGCATAAGTCCATGGAATCACAAACAGGCACAGGTTTGCGAAACCCTGCACGCTTTTAGTTTCTATTTGTTATTAAATTTCGTTCACTTGCGATTTACAGCACTTTCTCCAGATACGCAATACAGTTTTTGTACGCCAGCTTTTCGATCGTTTCTTCACTGAACTTTTTGCCCAGGTACTCAAACAGGGGCACAAAATCCTGCACGCCCTGCAGGTTATACGGCGGATGGCTGATGCCGTCAAAGTCGCTGCCGAAGCCCAGCTGGTCGTCATTTCCCATAACGTCCATCATATAGGCCAAATGCCGGTACACGCTTTCAATGCAGGCGTCGTTAAAGTCTTTTTCCAGGAACTGGCCGGCAAAATTAATGCCCACAAAGCCTCCGGTTTTTACCAGCGCCTTTAACTGGTCGTCCCGCAGATTACGGGGATGGTCGCACAGACTGTAGGCGCAGGAATGGGTGGCGATGATAGGTTTTGTACTGTGTTCCAGCACATCCCAGAAACCGTAGGTGGAAATGTGGGATACATCCACCGCGATGCCCAGCCGGTTCATCTCCGCCACTACTTTGCGGCCGAACATTGTCAGCCCGCTTTTGCTGCATTCTTCGTTGACGCCGTCGGCAATATCGTTGCGGTTGCTCCACACCAGGGTCATGCAGCGCACGCCCAGCTCGTAATAGACGCGAAGCACTTCCAGACTGCCGTCCAGCGCGCCGCCTTCTTCAATGGCCAGCAGCGTATTGAATTCCCCGTTGGGAAGCTTCTTCAGGTCTTCTCTGGACAGAATGCGGGTAACGTTCAACCCTTTCTGCTCCAGTTCCCTGAGACCCCGCAGGTAGGTGTCAATCAGCTTCAGCGTATAGGTCGCGCCGGCTCCGGCACGGAAGATGTCCGTCGGGATGAACATAGCCATGAACTGGAGGCCGCCGCCGTTTTTAATGATCCGTTCCGCGTCCAGCATCAGGTCGTTGGCGTATAAACTTTTATTCTGTTTGTACAGTTCGCTCAGTGTGTCGCAATGACAATCTACAATAAACATAGGTAGTTACCTCGTCTTCCTGATATCAGAAAACACTGATTCCCACGCCTGCACAGTATTTGCGCAAACGCACGGAATCAGTGTTTCATTGTTTTTTATCCGCGATAGTAATAGAAGAAGGTCATAGCTACGTTGACGATCATGGCTCCGCACATGGGGATGAAGGTGCGCTTGATCAGATCAAACGGAGAAACGTTACCCATACCGGAGGCTACTACGATAACCGCGGTAATGGGGGAACAGGTACGGGCGATGGAAGCCGCGAAATGCATCGGCAGCAGGAACAGCACCGGCGCAATACCGCTGGCTTTGGCAACGGCCGGAGTCAGAGCCGCGAAAGCAAAGAACGGGGCGTTGCCGGAACCCATTACGATAGAGGAAACGGCGATAATGGCAACCATGACCACCATCATCATCATGGGGGAGAAGCCTGCACTCTGGCTGCCTTTAATCAGGGTGTTGATGACGCCCATGCTCATTAAGCCCTGGGCAAATACCTGACCGGCTACGATCAGGGTCACCACGTTGGCCATCTGCATGCCCATGCCATCGAAGAAGGCCTGCACGCCGTCAAATACGGTCTTCAGGTTGCGGGTGCGGATGAATTCCGCAATCATGCCCACAGCCAGGCCAATCATCATGGCGTTGATAATGTTGACTTTGATCCAGGTGATCCACAGGGGGCTGAAGCTCAGGATCATGGCTAACGGAACGATAGGCAGCAGGGCATAAATGCCGGGCGCGTTATCTGCCGGGTCGTCGGATTTGGCATGATCCACATCCATGGGAACCACGACGTGTCCGTCTTTCTTATCCAGATATTTCTGGGAGAAGAAGAACAGGGCGCCGACTACGAAGAAAGCTACGATAACAATGGGAACCTGATAATTGGTCCAGTAGATAACGGGATCCAGCCCTGCGGTTTCCGCGGACAGGATGGTGCCGGTGTCGCTGGGGCTCCAGTCAAAGCAGAGGGTGGAAGCTACCGCGGCGGTGGCAGCCAGACGGCTTACGCCCAGACCAATCAGGATGGGGAATACCGTAACCATCAGCAGCATGGCCAGACCGGAAGCGGAGTTGATGCAGAGGCCGATGCACAGGCCCAGCACCCAGCTCAGGGATAATACCAGATAAGGCGATTTCAGTTTTAACAGGGGTTTGATGGTCATGCGGACCAGGGCCCGGGAGGCGCCGATCCGGTCCATGTACCTGGCAAACGCGCCGACGCACATGATGTTCAGGCCCAGTTTCGCCGCACGGGAAGACAGGGTCTGGCTCATGAACTGGAAGGTATCAAAGAGGATGGAACCGGTGCTGGCCTTGGGGGCCAGGATCTGTCCGTAACCCAGGATAACGGCGGTGTACATGAGGATGAAACCGCCGACTACCAAAACCGGCTGGGGTTTGTACTTTTTGTAAATCAGGTACGCAACCCAGAATGTGATAAGAAATGAAATAATCAATGCCATAAAACTACCTCCAAAACTACATTAATAATTTACAGAAATACCGGTTACCCGGTCGGTACACTCACCGGCATTCCTGTGAAAGACAGAGTTACTGTTTCGCCGCCAGGCAGAGGATGTCCAGCGCCCACTGGCAGGTCATGTACAGATCTTCTTCCAGCAGAATTTCGTCAACAGTGTGTACGTTTGTCATGCCGGTGCCCAGCACGGTGCAGGGAATGCCGAAACCGTTGAAATGGCTGCTGTCGCTGCCGCCGCCCGTGGCGGTGATGTCAACATTCAGACCCAGGTTTTCCGCCGCTTTGGCTGCCAGTTGGATCACCTTGCTGTCTTTGTCCAGGCAGTACGGTTTGTAGGAAGGTTTCACTTCCACGTCAACCGGCACGCCGGCTTTTTCGCCGCCCTTTTTGTAGGCTGCCACAATGTCAGCCGTCAGTTTTTCCAGTTTCTCCGGGTTGCGGCTGCGGCAGTCCATGGCAATCTCCACCAGATCCGGCACGATGTTAGTGGCGGAACCGCCGTGGATGATGCCGATGTTGCAGGTGGTTTCTTCGTCAATGCGGCTGGTGGGCACGTCCATTAAAATCTCCGCCGCTTTTTTGATGGCGTTGATTCCTTTTTCCGGCGCTACACCGCCGTGAGCAGTTTTACCGTGAACCTTGGCAAAAATTTTGTTTTGGCCCGGAGCCGCGAAGATGATCTTACCGGGACGCCCGCTGGAGTCC
>JAFSOW010000040.1 GCA_017443165.1 Acidaminococcaceae bacterium
CCGCATCTCGAATGCGGAGATTGCGTTGTCATCACAAATGCAGGCGGCTATGCCGCAGTCTTATCGCCCATGCAGTTTTCCTCGCAGGATCGGCCTATTGAAATCTTCATGACGCAAGATGGAGAGCTAATAACATGAATTCGACAAATTCGTGTTTTTCTGACAGCCGTGGACTTTTCCGCGGCTGTTTTGTTATAATGAATGAAAGAGTATGGGAAAAAGTACGCTGACGGTTTTTCCTATACGGACCTTAATGGAAAGACAAGATATTTTGCAGTCAATCCTGGCGGTGAAGACGGGTTGTTGCGTTTTTATGAGTTCTAAAAGAGGATGGGAAGTTCCAGACGTTCAACCTGGCGAAGGATATGCGGGAAGATATCCGCAAGGCGGAACAGGACAAACAGGAAGACCTGGCAAAGAAGGAATAAAGCTGCCGTTGGCGGTAAGGGCGCAGCATGACGCTTGCTTCCGGCTTCGCGGTAGTGCTTCTGTCGTTAAATAAGGAGGGGCAGGGTGCGGAATTTTTTCCCGTTTATGACGGCCGGTCCGGAAATTTCCGGACTGCGCGCGGATCTCATTTACGCGAATTACATTATTGCGTGCCTGCTGCCTCTTTTTGTGATTTTCTTATGCATCCGTATGGTCAGCAGCACGAAAAAGGCCGGTGTCCTGACGGTCCTTCTGGCCACTGTGTTTGTACTGTTCAACCGGGACGTAATGCTGCCGGTCCTGAACGGTTTTGCGGACGGAATTGCCTCCGGTCCCGCGGCCATGCTCGGGGCCCTTCTGGGATTTTTGGGCGCTCTGGGTTTATTCAAAGGATTGTACGATGAGGAACAGAGCGAGGAATATGTGCATAAGAGAAAATACTGGTACGGGACTGTTGCGGTCATGTACGCGGGAATCGTGCTGGCCTGCCACGCTGTGGGCAAGTGAAACGGCGAAAGGGAAGTTCTATGCGGCAGAAACAAAGCGTAACGTTATATAACATACTGTTCCCAATCTGGTTGCTGGTATGGATTCCTTCTCCCCTGTGGCTGCTGCTGGTTCCATTGAATTTTGTAATTGATTACTTTGTTTTGTATAAAAGTCTGCCGGACGATGTGGAGCGGGAGAATGGTATTCTTAACGGTGGGCAGGGAAATATTAATTTTTCAAGCAGTGTCCCGCGGAAAGCATTTTGCAATACATATGTGTGGAAAATCTGCGCCGCGGGTTTTGCCGCCGATTTTATCGGCAGCCTGTTTCTGTTCGCCGCGTTTATGATAACGAGCTCCCATAAACTGGATTCATTGAGGCCAATCAGCCACGGGCTCGGTCTCAATCCCTTTGAAAGTTTTGCAGCGCTTCTTATTGTGGTTTGCTCGATCCTGCTGGCGGCATATTGCATTTACCGGTTCGACTTATACATTTTAAAACGCGCCGGGCTTTCGGAAGAACAGGGCCGGAAATCGGCCTTGTGGCTGGCAGTGGCGACGGCTCCGTATCTTTTCCTGCTTCCGTCGGAGATTCTGTACCGGTGGATGTGAAGGGGAAAAGTACCGGCTTGTTCAGGCAGGAACTCATTCAGTAAGTGAACTTGGTCCACTTTTTATAAACCGGAAACACGACTCTGACTTTTAATTCAGGAGGTATTGAAAATGGAAGGTATTGAAAAAGTATGTCAGTTTCTCGATGAAGCCCATGTGTACTATCTTGCAACGGTGGACGGGGATCGGCCCCGGTGCCGCCCCTTCGGCACTTCGCTGCTGTATGATGGAAAGCTTTATATCCAGACCGGAAAGGTAAAGGACGTTTCCAAACAGATTGCCGCGAATCCGAAAGTGGAGATCTGCGCGTTCAACGGCGGGAAATGGCTGCGCGTTGCCGGCGAGCTGGTGAATGATGACAGTCGTGACGTGAAAGCTGCCATGCTGGAGAAGTTCCCCACCCTGAAAAATATGTACAGCGCAGACGACGACAACACCCAGGTGCTGTATTTCAAAAATGCGGTGGCAACGTTCTCTTCGTTTACGGAAAAACCGGAAGTCATTACGTTTTAAGCAGCAGTTCTTTAGTTAACTCTACATTAAAGTGGTAACTTTGAATAGTTGGCCAAAAGTTACCGCTTTTATTTTGTAAAAAATCAGGACAAAAAAACAGGGCCGCTTTCGTTTTATAACGGCAGCGTGCCCTGATTTTTTATGTTGTAACAGTAAATTTTGCGAACTCCAACGCGCTGTGGATTAGAAGCGGCCGCCGTTCGCCAGCCAG
This sequence comes from Acidaminococcaceae bacterium, assembly GCA_017443165.1. Taxonomy (GTDB): domain Bacteria; phylum Bacillota; class Negativicutes; order Acidaminococcales; family Acidaminococcaceae; genus Succiniclasticum. Next base: position 2,254 of record JAFSOW010000040.1, read on the forward strand.
CGGTTGGCAGTTTCTTCGGAAAGATAAGAGGCTTCGATATCAATGTAGTTGTCGGCGGAGTGGGTGTATTCGTCCAGAATCCGTACTTTGCCGGTATCGGTGAGGAATCCGTTAACCGCTTCGATAGCGTTGCTGGCTTCCATGGGTTTGTCGGCTACAAATTCCAGAACGCTTGCCACAGAGTAACCTTCCTGGGTGAAAATGACCATTTTCAGACCGTCCCTAGTGTTGCGCATCGTGGTGATGCTGCCGACCTGCACGGCGCCGAACTGCCCTTTGTTTGACAGCCAGCGGTTGGCGGCTTCTTCCGTCAGATGGGTGTATTCGATATCAATGTAGTTATCAGCGGAGTGGGTGTGTTCGTCCAGGATCCGCACCCTGCCGGGCTGTGTGAGATAGCCGTTGATGGCTTCGATTACGTTGCGTTCTTCCATGGGTTTGTTGGCAACAAATTCCGCAACGCTTGCCACAGAATAACCTTCCTGGGTGAAGATGACGATTTTCTGACCGTCGCTGGTGTTGCGCAGTCTGGTAATGCTGCCGCCGGAAACGTCGGCAAAAGCGGAGCCGCAAAAGAGCATCATGAACAGGGTTACAAGTACAATCAGACGGGTTTTCATAATAAAGAACCTCCTGTATAAAAAATAAATGGATCTGCGTTGGGCAGAGTGATTGCCTGTATTTAATTATATAGCAAATTCCGGGAAATGAAAAGAAAGTTTTACCGGAAAAATGTTTAACTATGCACGGAAACTTTTACCATAAAAAGTTCTGCCGTGATAATGAGCTGCTGACGGAAAAAACAATTTAATTTTCCCGGAATTTCTTTTATAATTAGGGTGAGCGGTAAATATTTGTTAACAGGAAAGGATGACTGATATTATGAAAAAAGATTTAGGCGTGATGGAAGCAGTATTCCCGATGCCGGTGCTGATGATCGCAACGTATGATGAGAACGGCACGGTGGACGTGATGAACGCGGCCTGGGGACAGATCTGCGATTATAAAAAGATTGCGCTCTTTCTGGACGAAGGTCATAAGACCTCGGAGAACATTTTAAAAACGAAAGCGTTCACCGTAGCGCTGGCGGACCGGGCCCATATGGTCGGAGCGGATTACTTTGGCACGGTGTCCGGTCACAAGGTGCCGGACAAATTTGCCCGTTCGGGTTATACCGCGGTGAAGAGCAAACATGTCAACGCGCCCGTTATTGAAGAGTTCCCGCTGGTGATGGAGTGCGAACTGGCCGACGTGTTGAAGAAGGACAGTTTTTTCTGCGTGATCGGGCAGATCGTGAATACGGCGGCGGACGAGCGGATCCTGGATGAGGACGGCAAGGTGGACGTGACGAAGCTGAACGCGCTGATCTATGACACGTTCCGGCACGGGTATTATGTGTGCGGTGAAAAGGCGGGCCAGGCCTTTAAGGAAGGCGCGGCTTTGGCAAAAAAATAATAGAATTATTATTAAAGGGGCGGTTTCGTTCCGGATTTGCATGGAGGGGACTATGAAACAGGTTTCGGTTAAAAATCTGAAAAAATTATCGGCGGCGGTTTGTGCGTTGGGCATTCTGGCCGGCGCCCTTGTACTGCCGGTGAAGGCGATGGCGGCGGAAACGGAATCCCCTGTCACCATTACACTGCCGGCGCCGTTTACCAAAGACGGGCTGACGGTGAAGGAAGCGCTGGACCGCCGGAGGAGTTCCAGGCAGTTTGCTGACGCCCCGCTGCAGGAGAAACAGTTGTCCGCCATATTGTGGGCGGCCAACGGCATCAACCGGCCGGAGTCCGGCAAGCGCGTGAATCCTACTACCATGGGTATTTATAATATTGATGTGTACGCGGTGATGGCCGGCGGCATTTATAAATATGATCCGGCGGCCCATGCCCTGACACAGGTTTCCCCGGTGGATTTCCGCCCGCAGATCAATGCGAAGCAGACCTTTGTCCATACGGCGCCACTGACCTTGTTTTATGTTGCGAACCCGGTTCCGCCCAGGGATCCTTCCCGCCCGGTGAATCCGGAACGGCAGCTTGCGAACAACTGCCTGGTAGCGGGCACGATGCTGCAGAGCGTGGCGCTGGTGGCAGTGGATGAAGGGCTGGGGACCTGTGTCCGCGGCTCTGTCGACCGGGAAGCGTTCAGTAAGGCGGCAGGCCTTTCGCCGGAACAGACCGTGCTGATTTCCCAAACCGTCGGCGTGCTGCACTGAGAGGAAAGTGAAACCAAAATGAGCCATAACAAAGCATTGGACAATCTGACGCGGGAACAGCTGACAGAACTTTTGGAAATCTATTCCAAAAACTGGCTGGCGGCGGACGGCATCTGGTTCCAGTCCGTGGAGAAGAAGCATGGCATGGAAGAGGCCATGTACCACGATGTGGAGATCTGGAAAAAGTTTACGGTCGTGGAAGCCCTGAAACTGAAAAAGTTTTTGCGCCTGCCGGAACGGCCCGGACTGGGGGGGCTGGCGAAGGCGTTGTCGCTCCGCTTCTATGCCAACATTAACGACGACGAGATCCGCATCGAAGGGAACACGCTATTGTACCGCATGGTGGACTGCCGCGTGCAGACGGCAAGGAAACGCAAGGGCATGGAGTTCCATCCCTGCAAGGCCGTGGGAATCGTGGAATACGGGGAATTCGCCCGGGCCATTGACGACCGCATCACCTGCGAGTGTGTCAGCTGTTACCCGGACATTACGGACGAAACCTGCTGCTGCAGCTGGAAATTTACGTTGAAGGAGTAAGGAATTTTCGCTGAGGGAGTAAAGCGGAACGGAGTTCCGTGAATTTGTTTGTCAATCTGTCTATTTTATCGTTGAACCGAAGGAGGATACCATTATGGCAAATGCGAATCGCGATTTTATTGTGGAGAAAGTGAAAGAAGTGCTGGCGGCGCCCAGCTGCTGCCCGGAATTAAAAGACGCGGCGCAAAAATATCTGGCAGCGCTGGATACAGCGGATGAAAAGGCCGCCGGGAAAATGTTAATCGCGGAGCTGGAAGAAGACGTGCAGAGCATCGATGATACGCTGGCGTTTTTCTGTTCCGACGCTGCCAAAGAAATTTTTGGCGCGGAGACGGCGGCGAACATGGCGGAAACCGCGAGAAAAGTGAAAGCAGCAGGGGAAAAAATCTGTTTCTGCCCGGCCTGCAGGGCAGGCAAGGCAATCCTGGATAACAAAGAAGCGCTGCTGTAACGGCGTAAACGTTCCGTCAGCCGGTGTAACGGTTTGTTGAGGAGTTATGGATAAACAAAACAATATTAAAACGCCCGGTTTTTGGGACTGCCTGATGCCGGGCGGCGTTTTGCTTCTGTCTTACATGTTGTTGTTCTACCTGCCGGAGGAGTTCGGGTGGAAGGGCTGGCTTATCATCGGTATATCCGCTTTTCTGTTCTGCATAGGATATTTTGGTTTGCTGAGCTCTTTGCCGGAACCGGGGACACCGGCAGGAGCGCTTGCCAGGCGGCTGGCTCTCGTAACATTTGGCGTCGCCCTCTTTGCCGGCGGCATTTATTATGTCTATAGCAGCGACGGCAGTGAAAAGAGCATTGCCATTGCCACGCTGGCCCTGATAGAGAGTCTGGTCATCTGCGGGCTGGGCGGTTCAGAAGACAGCAATAATCCGTCACAGAACAGTATCCTGCGTAAATATTATCTGTTGCTGATCGTTGGCCTGGCAGCTGCCGGCTGCTGGTTCTGTTACCGGGAATTCGTCAGCGAAGCGGCAGAGAGCCGGGGATATATAGAGGCGGCGACGATGCTGTGGATTACAGCCGGAACGTTATGGGTGAGCAGGAAATAAAAAATAAGCAGCGCCTGTCGTTCGCTGACAAAAAGAAATCAAAAATAAACAGCGCCTGTCGTACATTGACAGGCGCTGCGTTTTTATGGGGAGGGGTAAGACCGTTACGTGGCCTTTTTGCCGTGGCGGGTGAGGCTGTCTCTCCTGCCTGTGAAGCGGCGTTCGGGCTGGGGGGATCCTGCCGGCGGTTCTCTTTCGCAGGAGAAGGTCCGGATCGTGGCGGGCGCTTCCCCGTTTACGGTACGCTGGGTGATCAGCACCCGCTGGTTCGTCTTGCCGGAGAGTTCGTAGTAGATCGGGTAGGCGATGTCCCCGATGATGTTGCGGAGGCCGCGGACGCCGGTCTGGAGTTTTTCCGCCTGTCTGGCGATTTCCATGAGGGCGTTGTTGGTATATTCGAGGTTGTTCCGGGTCCGGCGGAACATTTTCTGGAATTCTTTGGCCGGGGAGATATCAGACTCCCGGAGGATGTTATAGAGGGTTTCCGCGGTGATGGGGTTGTACCGGCAGCGGAGGGTGATGCGGCCTACCAGCTCGGGGATGTACCCGAACTCGATGAGGTCTTCCGTGGTCGGGATAAGATCCCGGGCCGTCAGTTGTTCCGGTGCTTCCGGGGTCGCGGTCTTTGGTTCAGGGTCGGGATTTGCGGGAGCTGGACGGAAGCCTAACGTGGTTTCCGGCTCCGCCTTCGGGTGGAGACGTTGTTTCGTGATTTCATCGAGCCCGATGAAGGCTCCGCTGAAGATAAACAGGATGTCGGTGGTGTCGATCCTGGGTGTGAGGGGGTGCTCGCCGAAACCAGTGCCGCCTTCGATAATCTTCAGCAGCGTTTGCTGGATGCTTCTCTGGAAGAAGCTGTCTTCACGCCGGTCCAGCGGGTGGATCCGGATTTTGTCGGCTTCATCCAGGATGATGATGCCTTTGCCGGCCAGCTTGACGGCAACCTCGCCGGCCCGTTGCCTGATTTCGTCTTCATCATCGTCGGAGATGTCCCCGACATATTTTTCCACGTCCGTGTTGATGATCCGGAACGCGTCCTGCAGGAGGTCCACAAGGATCGTCTCGACGTTCCGGCCCTTGTAGCCGCTGCTGGTCAGGGTATTGGTGGCGATGACCGCCACGGGGATGGGGAGGTTGCACTCCCGGATAACGGTCCGGATGGATTCGGTCTTGCCCGATCCGGTGGGACCGATAATGAGGAGGTTGTCTTTGTGGATCGGGTCGTCCGGGTGGATCCGGTTGTGCTCGATCCGGAGGAGGTGGGCGGCGAGGGCGGTGGCGACGGTCCGGACGCCGTCATCCTGGCCGACGATAGACTTTCTTATGAGGGCTTCCAACTCTTTGGGGGACTGGTAAGGATAATGCTCCAAGGTTCGGTCTCCTTTCTGCAAAGGTCTGAGGGCGGTTGTGGATGTTTTACGGTGAGCCTTTTGTCCCTGCCCGTCGACACGGCTGAGGGGCTTTTTGGGGGACAAAAAACTCCGGATCAGACGGCACCGGCAAACTCCAAACTTACATCTCTGACATGAATGGTCGAATTAAAACTATCGGTTGCGTATCCACCCGGACCGTTGCCGGGTGCAGAAACATAATTTGAAGCATTCGGTGTAACCTGATCCGAAGTCTTCCAGTTGGCTTATAAAAATGGATGCGTTCGAACACAATGGTATTGTACCACAATGTCCGGGACTCGTCAAGCACTTATTTTGTTTTTACCCAAAAATATCCGATTAATTAATTATCTTCCTATTAATATTGCCTTTTATATAGAAATTTTATATAAGAGTGGCATTTTTAAACGATTTCTCTTAATAGAAAATTCCGCGTTAAAGAGCGGGATTTTTTCTTTTAAATATGAATTGATTATGTGATATAATTTATAGAGACGTTGATGAATTAAAACTTTACAAGTCACAGGAGGTGTATGGAATGAAAAAACTTACCGCTATCCTTGTAGTATTATTTTTGATGATCTGCAGCATGGCAGCCGCCGCCCGCCCGGAATTCCGGTCCGATGTAAGCGCTTCCAAATGGCTGCAGGTGAAAGACAGCGTCATTGATGTGACGGATAAGGACGGGCTTATACTGAAGGTCCAGTGGCCGATCTTTTCTTCCAAAGACGATTCCCACGGGCATCTGATCGCATCGCTCAAAAAAGAGAGTGACCAGCTCCGCTCCTTTTTCGATAAGGACATGCGGGAATCAAAAGAGCTCGCCGCCAAAGGGCACCGGGACATCCGCAACAGCCGCTGGCTCGTTTTCGTGAAGCTGGAACGCGATGACGCAAGAGTGCTGAGCCTTCTGGAACAGTCCTTTCACCTGGACCTTGCCGGGGAACGGTGGGGCTATGAAGGTCTGAACTATGATGCAAAAACAGGAAAAAGATTAAGCTGTCTTGACGTGTTCAAACTCTCGAAAGAAGAACTGGCCGATACCCTGCTGGAAAGGCTGACAAAGAAATACGGCAGAAGAGTCCTGGGCCAAAATCCGAGACGGATGATCCTGAGCAGGATCAAAGACGATTCGGACATGGAATTCCTGCCCTGGGTCATGACCACGGAGGGCGTGACGGTTCATTTCCGGAGCGGGGACTTCCATAACGGTTCCAGACCGCTGCCGGTCGAGATCTCCTTCCGCGAGGAACCGGAACTCTTCAATAAGAAATACATGCTGACGTATTGAGACGGACAGAGATTGTCATTTGTGTAATTTATATGGTAAAGATTTTTTTAACGGTTGGCAAGCATGAGCAAGATGAATTTCAAATATGTCCGTATCCAGGGCAAGGAGCTGGCAAAGAATACGATGCACGCAAAAGGCATCTTC
>JAFSOW010000041.1 GCA_017443165.1 Acidaminococcaceae bacterium
ATATGGGGGAAGATGGAAGGCGAAATCATGATAACCGTGCGTCACTTCATATAAAGCCGCCTGATGAAAATGACATGTGGCTTCCTTTTGACATCCGGCTGTTGTTCGGGACTTTTGCCGATCGGGTCCGTACCGGCGGCTACGCGCACACAATCTATTTCAACATGTATAAGGCAGACGGGCTTCTGCGACGCAAATACAGGACGTTTGCCGGGATTGAAGGCTGGGGATGCCTGATCCATGAAATTGTGGAGCAGACGCTGACTTTATATTATATCAGAGAAGAAAGGCGGCCTTCATCATGAAAATCGTGTTGTGCCATCTTACCCTGAGCATGGGGCCATTGGAAGAGAACTTGAAAATTTTGGAACGCGCAGTACAGATTGCGGGTGAAGTGAAAGCAGACTGGGTTATTACACCGGAAACCGCAGTGCAGGGTTATCATTTTTATAAAATTGACCCGGAACAGAAGCTGGACCCACAGCCTGCGGAATATTTAACTCCGTTGCGGAACCTGGCCAGGAAAAACCGGCAGTATCTGTTTCTGGGGACCGGAGAGTACGACGTAAAAGACAAGTGCAATTACAATACCTGCTTCGTTTTCGGACCGGACGGCGAACTGGTCGGAAAGCACCGCAAAAACCACTCCCACGGATATGGCGGGGAAGGCTGGGTAACGAACACTACCGTTGCAGAACCGGTACAGGTGGGAAACGTAAAAACAGGTATCATGGTCTGCTCCGATGCATGGTATATCGAATGTCCCAAACGGCTGGCGGAACAGGGCGCGCAACTGTTGGTGGACATTGCCGGCTGGCCCATATCCGAAGAATGCGGAGACCCATTGCCTTCTTGGATTAAGTGTTCGGAGGAAACGGGATTGCCTATGGTTCTTTGTAATCAGACCGGGAAAACGGAATGGCTGGATTTTACAGTTGGGCAGAGTGTGTATATTGAAAACGGACAACTGAAACTGACATACAGTGGCGATGATGCGTTGCTGCTGTTTGAGTGGGATGAAAAGAAGAAGAGTGTAATTTCAGAAAGGTTTGCAGTGATTCCCTTCTGAAACATAATTCGATATGCCCTGCTAAAATAAGTAAGTTTTTAATATTAATCATTTATGATACAGAAAGGATCAGGGACTATGCTTAAAATCGCATTTTACGGAAAAGGCGGTATCGGAAAATAAACGACGGCATCGAATGTTTCTGCTGCATTAAGTGAAATGGGCGTGAAGGTCTGCCAGATTGGCTGTGATCCGAAAAACGATTCCACCCGCCTGGTACTTGGTAAAATCTGCAAGGGAACGGTCCTGGACGCAGTACGGAATTCCGACGATGGCAGCGTTACCCTGGAAGAAATCGTACATTATGGTTATAACCATATCAAATGTATCGAAGCCGGGGGTCCGGAACCCGGTGTCGGCTGTGCCGGCAGAGGCATTATCGTTGCCCTGGAGCGGTTAAACGCGTTACATGCCAATGATGATGACGAACTGATTTTGTACGATGTATTGGGAGACGTGGTTTGCGGCGGTTTTGCCGTGCCGATCCGGGAAGGATACGCAGATGTGATTTATATTGTTACATCCGGGGAAATGATGTCGCTGTACGCGGCGAACAATATTGCCAAAGGGATCAGGCGGTTTGCCCAGCGTGGTAAAGTACGTCTGGGCGGGCTGATCGGTAACAGCCGGAATACACCAAAGGAAAAAGAACTGCTGGAGGCTTTTGCAAAGAAGCTGAATACAAAACTGATAGCTTTTATCCCCCGGGATCAGATTGTACAGAAAGCGGAAATCCAGCGGCAGACTGTAATTCAGTACGCACCGGACTCCAAGCAGGCACAGGTATACCGGGAACTGGCAAAATGTGTGCTTGATAATAAGGAACTGACAATTCCCACGACCATGACGTTTGAAGAACTGGAAGCATTTATGGTGGAGATGGGTGTGGAAGAGAATTGAAAAAGGAAGCATCATCATGAAAGGTTTTGCTAAAAAGTTTTGTTTCCTGTTGCTTGTTATTTGTCTTACTTTGTGTTCTACAGGGTTAGCTGCAGGAGCCGGAGAAAACACTTCAAATACGGACATTTTCAAAAAGGGTAATTCTAATAAACCTATACGGATTGCTTTGTGTCATCTGGATGTAGCCCAGGGGCCCCAGGCAGAAAATATTAAAAAAATTGAAAAAGCAATTCACATAGCCGGCCGGCATGGCGCCAACTGGATCGTTACACCGGAAACTGCCCTGCAGGGATATTATTTTTTTGTGATTGATCCGAAGCAAAAGGAAAAAATAAAACCGCAGCCTTCTGAAGACATCGGGTCTTTAACAGAGGCGTGCAAAAAGTATGGCGCCTACTTTTTTCTGGGCGCAGGGGAATATGATAAACAGGCAGATTGTTACAGGAATTCCTGTCTGGTTTTCGGGCCAGACGGTAAACTGATGGGGCGGCACAGCAAAATGACTGCCCATGTAGGTTTTGGCGCGGAGGTGTGGTCAACGAATGATTACAAATTGAATCCTGTTACCTGCAGTGACGTGACAACAGGGATCCTGGTATGCTCTGATATCTGGTTCCCGAGTTATCCTGTTATTCTGGCGGACAAAGGGGCGAAGATTATTATCGACATCGCTGCCTGGCCCCCTGCAGAAGAAACTGGAAATCCGCTGCCAAGCTGGGAGCTGGCATCAAGGAGGGCAAACCTTCCTGTGGTGATCTGCAACCAGACAGGCAAGCCCAGGTGGATGGACATGACACCGGGCCAGAGCGCAGTGGTTGAAAATGGAAAGGCCAGGCTCTTACACAGTGGCGAAGAGGCGGTGCTGTTGTTTGACTGGGATCCGGAGACCGGGAAGGTAGTGTCTGACAAGTTTGAGAGTATCCCATTTTAGCGTGTGGAGGAAAACAATGAAGAAGATAGCGTTGTTGTTATTGGTCAGCTTATTGCTGGCACTGCAAACTTCCGTTCTGGCTGCCCGCAGGCAGGCGGAAGATGTGCCGGAGAACCCCATGGACTGGAGCATCAGCACTAAACCGCCCATGAGCGAAAAAGAAAAAGAAGCGGCCCGCTGGTCGCTGATTCTGGAAAATGATTTAGGCTTATATGCTTACGACATGAATACCCTGGGTTATATTTCCGATAAAAACGGCAGCGTGGATACCAATCGGGTGGGTGCTGCTGTCAAGACTCTGTTTACTGATAAAATGATGTTGCAGAAACTGCAGGAACAATATGCGTCTAAACTGAAAGGCAAGGAAAAAGTGCAGTACTGCCTGTTGGATATGCAGTACAATATGGCGGAGAAGACCTATACGGTGACGGAGATGCGGGTGTTCACCAATAAGAACCGCATCATTGAAACCAAAAAAAATAAAACCGGTTTTCTGCCGGTTCCGGAAAAATCCTTTGCTGAAGCTATGTATGAGATTTGCCAGCAGTTTGTGACAGAAACAACCGGACCGGAAGCAGGCGGGCAGAAAGCCTCGCTGTTAAGTAAAAAGTAAATACTGCAGTTTGCATAGCAAGGTACTGCAGGATTATGAAAGACAGGGGTAAAAAATGCAGCAGGAGACGGTAATTCAAATTCAGAATCTGACTATCGGTTATGAGAATAAGATTATCATCAGCGGTATCAATGCTGACATTAATGCCGGTGAACTGGTTGGCATCATCGGACGTAACGGGGCGGGTAAGAGTACGCTTCTGAAAACGATCCGGGGGCTGCTTCCTGCAAAGTCAGGAAAAGTTTTGTATTTTGACCGGCCTTTGGACTCTTACAGAGAAAAAGAGCTGGCCCGGCGTGTGGCTTACCTTCAGCAGAATGTGGAAACCGGTTTTGGTTACACGGGACTGGATATTGTGTTGACCGGACGCTACCCTTATATGAAGTGGTGGGAAAGCGAAACGGATGAGGATAAATCCCTGGCCCGGGACTGTATGTCTTATACAGGCACACTGGACCTGGCGGAACGTCCGGTGACAGAAGTTTCCGGTGGTCAGAAGCAGCGTATTCTGCTGGCGAAGGTACTGGCCCAGCAGACGCCGGTACTGTTTCTGGATGAACCGACGACCGGGCTGGACATGGTATACCGGGAAGAAATATTCAGGTTTGCCAGGGAACTGGCCAATATGGGGAAGACTATTTTGATGGTAGTCCATGAGCTGGATCTGGCTGCGGCTTATTGCAGCCGTATCTTTCTGCTGGGTGAAGGAAAACTGCTGGCCGACGGACGTCCTGATGAAGTTTTTACAGAAGAACTGCTGAGCCGTGCCTATGAAGCGGACATCACAGTAGGAAAGAATCCGAAAAGCGGCCGGCTGGAGATAACGACGCGGGAAAATCCTCAGGCAAAAGAAAAGGAAAAAGATTTATTGAAAAAAATCTGTGTGCAGGGGAGCTGACCTTTGTGCTAAAAACATTATTTTCATATTATAAACCTTACCGGCGAACTGTTTGTGTGTTGCTGTTTCTTTCGCTTTTTTCCGCAGCGCTGGATCTGGTTTTCCCGATGCTGGTACGTCACATTATGGAGGTGGAGCTGCCGGGTAAAAATATTGACAATATTTTACGGATGATCGGTATTCTCTTCGCGTTGTACTGTGTCAGCTTTGTTTTATCTTATATTGGGCAGTATAAGGGAACCCTGATTTCTGTTCACATGGAAAATGATATGCGGCAGGATCTTTTCCGCCACCTGGAAAAGATGTCTTTCCGATTTTTTGACAATAATAAAACCGGGCAGCTGCTGTCACGCATCACCACCGATTTGACGGAGATCGGGGAACTGACGTTCAATGGGCCTAATGACGTTCTCATCTGTTCTATAACCATGTTGGGCACCATCGCCATCCTTATCTGGATGAATCCGGTGCTGGCATCATTTATTGTGTTGCTGCTTGTTGCCAAAACTGTACACACGGTCTATATTAACCGCAAAATGAAACAGCGTTTCCGGGCGAACCGCGTGTTATACGGTGATGTGTCTGCGCAGGCAGCGGAAGATTTGAGCGGAATCCGGCTGGTTAAGGCTTTTGCCTTAGAAGAGCAGGAGGCGAGCCGGTTTGCTGAGAAGTGTGATACGTATATTGCCGGCCGGCGCAAATCAACGCGCCTGGTAGCCTATTTTTCCGGCAGTGTGGCTTTTTTCAGCAACCTGATCAATGTAGTGATGCTGGGTGTAGGCGGCTGGATGATTGCCACAGACAGGCTGAAACTCAGTGATTTTGTAGCGTTTTTGTTATACGTGAACCTCTTTATGAAACCACTGCTCCGCCTTACGGTGTTTGCAGAAATGTACCAGCGGGGCATGGCCGGGTTCTCCCGGTTTTATGAGATTATGCAGATTGAACCGGAGATTCAGGACGCTCCGGACGCTGTTGAATGTAAGGGCGTGAAAGGCGAGATTGTTTTTGATAATGTCAGTTTCAGCTACGGAAACGGAGTGGTTATTCGGAATCTGAACCTGACGGTAAAGCCCGGGGAAAAAATAGCATTTGTGGGGGAAACCGGAGCCGGAAAAACCACCATTGCCAGCCTGTTGCTACGCTTTTATGAACCTCAGCAGGGAAAGATTTTGCTGGACGGCAGAGATATACGGGAATACACGCAGCAGTCCCTGCGCCGGTCTATCGGTCTGGTACAGCAGGATGTCTTTCTGTTTTCCGATTCTGTAAACTATAACATTTCCTACGGAAACATTTCTGCCAGCCAGGAAGACATAAAAAAAGCAGCCCGTCTGGCTGCTGCGGAAGAGTTTATTGAAAAACTGCCGGAAAAGTATGAAACATGTATCGGGGAACGGGGGGTAAAACTCTCCGGCGGGCAGAAACAGCGTATTGCCATTGCCAGGGTGTTTCTTGAAAACCCGCCTG
>JAFSOW010000042.1 GCA_017443165.1 Acidaminococcaceae bacterium
GCCGCTTCATAGCTTTTTTGTTTTTCTGTGCAGCGGAATGAAGGAGAGACCGGAACAGCTATGCTGCTAACGGACAATGATGCCGACAAATGTGCAGGATTCCCGGCTGGGCAGGGCGCAAATTGTGAAAGCGGAACAAATTGGTACCGGCATTTATGGAGAATGCCGGTATACTTCATAAAAGCCGGATGCAATTTATTCCGCTTACATAATTAGTTTCCTGGTTGCCTGTCCAGCTTGCAATCATTCACTTTTTCGGCCTCGCTTCCTTTTATGAGCAAAACTGTTCCGCTCACTCCTGCAACTATGCTGCACAGACAAACAAAAAAGCTATGAAGCGGCTGGCTCCTTCCGGAACCGGTAAGCCTTCATAGCTTTAGCGTTTTTATTCAATTAAGGACAAAACTGTTAGTGCTTTGCTTCGCTTTTGCGAAGTCCGTCACTCTTGTGACAATATATTATATCATGTGTCGGAATAATTATGCAAACATTTCCTCAGACGTTTATTTCATTTTTCCGCAATCTTCCGTATAATGTCCACGGCGTCCTGGAGATATTCCGCGACCTTCTTTTCTTCTACGCCGGCAATGTAAGCCCGGCAGTGATTCATGGGGATCAGCACCACCTTTGCCTTGCTGGAAGAAACTGCCATGGCAATAGCCGGGCTGATTTCCCCGTGCAAGGCGTTGGCCATGATGATGCCCGCCGGCCCGATGATCACATCTGCTTCCGCAGCATTAAACAAAATCGCGTTTTCACCGGTAGCCGCAAAAGACGGCCCGCCTTTCAGCATGGTCTCCGTTGCGATGGAGTTCGTCCCTGTCGCCCCAACTTCCGCATCCGGAAAATTTTTGACAAGCAACTCCACCAAAGAACGGCCAATACCGCCGCCCTGTCCATCTATTACAAGAATACGCATAATTCACCTTTCTAAGCTTTGAGACTTAAGTTAAACCACTGATTCAATTGCATACCATTTTGCTATTCGCAAACGCCCATTAAACCAGTCACCTCTTCATCACCGTACCGGCAGGATTTCCAGCCAGTAGCCGTCAGGGTCATTAATGAAATAGATACCCATCATCGGGTTTTCATAACAGATACAGCCCATCTTCTTGTGTTTTTCATGCAAGGCTTCATAATCATCGGTCACAAAAGCCAGATGGAATTCATTCTCGCCCAGGTTATAGGGCTCCTCACGGTCTTTCAGCCAGGTCAGTTCCAGCGTATGGGGCGTTTCGCCGTTGTCGCCTAAATAAACTAATATAAAATCCGGTTTTTCAACCCGTCGGACTTCTTTCAGGTTTAACGCTTCCTCATAAAACGCCATGCTTTTTTCCAAGTCCAGTACGTTAAAATTATTGTGGGCAAATTTAATCATGGTTCACTTCTCCTTCCAGTTCCTTCCGTATATTAATTCAGGGGATTTCTGTTTATATTATACCATATCATATAACTGTATTAAGTTTTTCTGATTTATAAAGTTATTCTAAATTTAGAAAATTTCATTCCATGGTCAATTATATTTTAACATTTCTTGTGTAGTTGTGATATAATTTAGAATTATAATATCAAAGAAACTGGAGTTTTTTAAGATGCAGGACTTAAGTCAGCCCGACATAACAAATGAAGATGTAAAAGCCAGTGAATCACAGATTGCACGGATTTCCCGGATGGAAGAAATACTGGATAAAAGCGGCAAAGCCGTGCGTGATTTACAGGAGGCGCTGGATCGTTACGTTGCTCTTGAAGAAGAGATACGCGAGCTGGAACTGTATTATACAGGCGGACAATGGCAAAATGATTTTGCCGATGATGAAGCAGGCAAGCTTCCCCGGGATTTAAGACGTGGCGTATTGTCGGAAGACGCCGTGTTCGACTTTCTGACTTTGCGGGACGAAGTGATTTCGAAATACAAGGAACTGCTATAAATTATTTTTTTGATTTTGAGGGATAAGCATTACCATGAACAAAAGCATCACTCGCAGCATTGTGGCTATGTTGCTTGGCAATTTTGCCGTAGCGGCTGCTGTTATCATTTTTATCGCGCCCCAGGGCATCATCCTGGGCGGTTCCACAGGCATTGCGCTGGCACTGACGCATTATATTTCCTTTCCTCTTTCAGCCACAGTGTTCGTAATCAACATGCTGTTTTTTGTAACCGGACTCATCTGTTTAGGAAAAAAATTCGCGCTGACGACTATCGCCAATTCCATTCTCTACCCGCTGGCCATGTCGTTGCTGGAACAGTTGCCCATCGCAGGAAAACCAGTCACTGATAATATCATGCTGGCAGCCGTATTCGGCGGCGTGCTGATGGGCGGAGGAATCGGGCTTCTGTTACGGGCCGGCGGCTCTTCCGGCGGAACAGACATTCCTGCGCTGATTCTTAATAAACACTTTCATCTTAACGTATCTGTCTTGTTATATGTTATCGACGGACTTGTTTTATGCAGTCAGGCATTTTTCTCCAGTATGGAACAAATCCTGTACGGCATTTTCGTACTGGCGCTGTTCACCATGACCATGAACAGGATCATGCTCATGGGCAAGTCACAGATCCAGTTGTTTATCATTTCAGATGAAAGCGAAATAATCCGGCAGCAAATCCTTGCGGAAGACGCAGGTGCTACCATGTTTTACGTTGAAAAAGCCTTTACAGGCAGGCAGGGAAAATGTATCATGTGCGTGATTCCCCGGCGGAAACTGTACCCCATTACCCAGCTTATTTCCGCCACGGACCCGGATGCCTTCTTCACTATTTCCGAAGTCAATGAAGTACGGGGAGCCGGTTTTTCCTTTGCCAAACATTACCTGGATACGACCGAGAAAGAGCAATTGTCAGCCAAATGAGTGAATTTGACTGCTTTTCAGCGGTTAACCCGTACATCTTTACAGCTATAAACAGGAGATATCACCGTGAGCTTTTTTGAACTTTTATTAATCGCAGTAAGCCTGGCCATGGATGCCTTTTCCGTATCCATTTGCGGCAGTCTGGCGCTGGCACCCTCTTCCCGGTTCGCCGGAGCGGTTAAGTTCGGCGCCTGGTTCGGCGCATTCCAGTTCCTCATGCCGGTCATCGGCTACTGGACAGCCTATTGGGCCGTAGAATACATCGAAGCATATGACCACTGGATTGCGTTCTTCCTGTTGCTGTACATCGGCATCAACATGATCCGGGAAGCCGGTGAAGACGCCGAAGTGATTGAAAGCTACGGTGTGAAGCGCATGTTCCTGCTGGCTGTTGCCACCAGCATCGATGCCCTGGCTGTGGGTGTCAGCTTTGCCGTATTGGATGTAAACATCTGGACCAGCTCGCTGCTCATCGGCGTGATCACTTTTATCATTTCTTTTCTGGGCGGCACCATCGGGTTCAAGTTGGGAGAACGCTTCCGGAATCACGCGACCCGGGCCGGCGGCCTGGTCCTGTGCCTGATCGGACTGAAAGTGCTGCTGGAACACACCGGGTATCTGTAAATCATCCGGCTGGCTTACGAAACCGCAGATGCATTCATTAACACACTCACAATAAACAACGCCAAACCCTGGCAGAAATTCCATCTTTGAAACTTATAGTAGAATAGCAAGAGCACAAAATGACAAATCATTTCAGCAACACATCTGATTCAGAACTACTGTTCAGCAAACACCATTTGCTTCACCTGCTGTGGCCCCTTGTGGTGGAACAGCTCCTTTCGGTACTGGTAGGCATGGTGGATGTGCTGATGGTTGCCTATGTAGGTGAAGCCACCGTTTCCGGCGTATCTCTTGTGGATTCCGTAAACATGCTGGTGATCCAGGTCCTCTTCGCCCTTACCGCAGGAGGGACGGTAGTCTGCGCCCAGTTCATCGGCGCGGGAAATTACAAAGCCGCAGGTAAAAGCGGCGGCCAAATGCTTTTTATCACTACCTCGCTGATGCTCGGCATCGCGGCGGCGTTTCTGTTAAAAGGAACTTCCCTGCTGTCGGTGATTTTCGGGCAGGTTGAAAGCCGGGTTATGGAAGACGCAGTCAAATACCTGTTATTTACCGCCGCTTCTTTCCCTTTTTTGGCAATTTATTATTCGGCAGCAGCCATTTTCCGGGCATCCGGTAATACAAAGCTGGCCATGCTGGTGTCTTTGGGAATGAACCTGCTCAATATTATCGGCAACGCAATCTGTATCTTCGGGTTCCACATGGGCGTGACAGGCGTAGCCCTTCCAACCCTGCTCGCGAGGATGGCGGCGGCATTGTTTATGGTGTACAGCCTGCAGCGTTTCGGTAAAGAAATCCGGATTCATGCTTTTTCACAGTTAAAGCCGGACAGAGAGATTATCCGGAAAATCCTGTCTATCGGAATCCCTAACAGCGTGGAAAGCGGTCTGTTCAATTTTGGAAAGATCCTGCTGCAAAGCCTGGTGTCTACGCTGGGCACTGCATCCATAGCAGCATACGCGGTCGCGTCCAACCTGGCAACCTACCTGTACCTGCCCGGGAACGCGCTGGGAGCCGGGATGATCACTGTCGTGGGCCAGTGTTACGGAGCAAAGAAACCGGAACAGGCCAAGTATTACGCAAAGATTCTTTTATACCTGAATTATGCGTTCCTTGCCATAATCTGTTCCGTATTAATCATAGGCAGAAGTTTCTGGGTCGGCTGTTATAACCTGTCGCCCCCTTCCGCCGGTTTGGCGGAGGATCTCATTCTTGCCCATTCCGCAGCCATGATTATCTGGCCGGTCGCGTTTTTGTTACCCTATTATTTCCGGGCCATCGGTAAAGCAGCCTTTACCATGAAAGTCGCTGTTTTTGCCATGGCGGTATTCCGTGTAGGTCTGGCCTATCTCTTTATTGACCTCTGGCACAAAAACGTATTGTGGGTATGGTATGCCATGTTCGTCGACTGGGTCTTCCGCATTATTGTATTCGGGTATCATTTCATGAAAGAAAACACGCTTTCCGATAATCAATAAAAAAGGAAGCGACGGCTTGTTTGTCCGTGCTCCCCTGTTTATATTATAAAAACTATAATCTTTTTTGTCACTTCACTTGGCTTCGTCTGCATCAGGCGAAGCTGTTTTTATAAAAGTAAGCACACGCTTTTCCGGCTTCAGCGTGTAGTCGGTCCAATACAGGACATTTTCATCAAAACTGTAATATAAAAGCCCTGACCCGTTGCGATACTTTACCTTATCCTTCACACTTCCGTCGCTTTTCACCTTGCGGAGCACAAAGAGGCAGTTTTCATAATACATGCTTCCATCTTCCTGATAGTGCGCCCGCATCATGTACACATCCATCTTCGGACGCTTTTCGCGTAATGCGACAGTCACGTCATACCAGCCCGGTTCCTCCGATGGCGCAACAGCCATGAGGAGCCGTCCTTCTTTCTTTTCTTCCCAGTAGCCTTCGTAACTTTCAGGGGAAATCAGTTCATAATCCTTTTTGCCTCTCTGGACCACCGCACCGGCAAAAGCCGGCAGGCAGTTCAAAAGTGAAAGCAGGAGCAGGCAGACAGTAAAAACTCTTTTCATGTTCAGTCTCCAATCGCAAATCTTTTTTCTGATTTTACTCCAAAAACAAAAAATCCGCAATTGCTTTGTTTTCACAATATAATTTAAGGAGACGCTGATTAATCAGCGTCTCCTTAGACTCAACTGCCTTATCACAGAAAATCAGGACGCGTTTCATCTGCAATTCAATCAGATAAAGCTGCGTCCTGATTATTTTGTACTGTTATACTATTTTATTTCTTTCTCCGTTTCATGAACATCCAGATACCGCCGCCGATCAGAACTATCGGCAGGCCAATGATTAACAGGTCAAAAATATCAAAACCATCGTCTCCCTTTGCCGCATCTCCTTTTTTGGGCAGTTCAGCCTTGCCTGCCGCAACCTTCCAGGTGCGTTCCATTTTATCGTATTTTGCAGTCACATCTACCAGGCCATCTGCCTTGCCAGTAAGTACACCGTCTTTGATTTCGGCAATCTTACTGTCGCTGACGCTCCACTGGGGCTTTACCTCGCCTTCTTGTCCGGTAATATAAGCGGACAGCTCAACCTTTTCACCAATCTCTAAATGAACAGGCAGAGCGTCACATTCCAGTTTAGGAACATAAGAGGTAACATCTACTTTGAAATCGCGAGAGGCATTATCAACAGTTAATTTTCCGCTGATTGTCGCAGCGCCTTCTGCTTTCGCAGCCAAAGTTCCATCACTGGCCACGCTGACCTTGTCGTCAGCGCTGGATTTCAGATCTGACAATTTGTATTTCAGCCTGCCGGGAATGGAAACGGCCAGTTTGCTGCTTTCACCCACTTTGATTTCCGGATTTTCGGGACCCACGCTGACTACGGCACTGAGCCTGGACTGGTCTTCGCCGCGGTCAGATCCTTTTTCTTCCACCTTTTCCTCGGTGGCACCTTCCGGGACCGGAGCTTCCTCTTCTTCCTCTTCTTCTTCTTTTAACAGAGGAGCAAATTCCGTCGTAAGCATGGTAGCCGGAGAACCGTAGATCAGCTGGGGATTCTTCACGTCGTCGTTGCGATATACTGCAGTCAGGTCTGCAGCTATCAGAAATCTGGCGAACATCTTGTTACCGGGCTGGTGGATCGCACGCACATCATAGAACCAGCCGCCGACTGTTTCGTTGGCGTATACCAGTCTGTAGGGACGGTTAGAGGCGTTCAGACTGGTCTTCGCCGGGGTGATACCTTCCAGGATTGCGGTAGCCGCCGCTTCCGTTGCTTCATAACCCTTCTCCTGGAAATCATATTCACCGCTTACGTCGGCAGGCATGGAACCGTTCTGTTTTACGGCAATAGTTTTGCCTTTCAACGTAAATGTAAGTTTCACCGGCTTTTTATCAACTTCAAATTCGGCTTCGCCGGTGCCGTTATCTTCTACCAGGAAAATACCGGCTACGTTGTAATCATAGGAACTATCTTCGGCTTCGCTGCCGCGCATGGTTTTGAACTCGAACAGGAACAGGTCTTCTTCCATGGGTTTTACAAAGAGAAAACCGTTACTGTATTGGGCGCTCTGTTTCCAAACGTAAAGGCCTTCCGCCTTTTTCCATTCATCGGCGCCTTTGGCCAGGGCAACTGCGGTAACAGCCAGCGTTAAGACCAGCGCTACCATGAAAACTGCTAATTTTGTTATCATAAAATTACGTTTCATGTTCTTACGCCTCCTTAAATCGCTAACCTGAATTTCGCCGTGCGGGGTGAAGCACCGTCAACCCAGTATTTCAGCGTATACACGCCTCTGGGACAGCGGTTGGCTGCGTTTTTCCCCGGCCATCCGTTCCAATTGAATGAGAGAAGCTGGTTAGAGCCGCCTGATTTGAATTTAAATGCACGTACAAGCTGGTTTTTATTGTTATAAATCTGGGCGTTAACCATCTTGCCTTTGGCATTGCTGCGCTTGAAATAGAAACGCTGCACCAGATCGCCGTTATTATTGCGCACAACCTTGGAGGAGTGATACTGCAGGGAAGTACGGCCGGCATAGGTAAAGGGAACGACGATGCTACGGTTGAAAGAACGGGTCACCAGCTTATATTTGCCAGGTTTATAACGGTACATATTGATGTTGTAAGGGAAATAACTGTAGGTCTTACCGTCTTTCCCGCGATATGCTTTTGACGGCTTATGATCCTTCCAGCTAAGGAGCACCTTGTTCTTACTGTCCTTAAGGTACGCTCTCTGACTTGTCTTAATATAGTTTCCTTCCGTAACCTTAACGTTGACAATAGTGCCATTATGCTTAACTTTGGTAAAATATCCTTTTGAAGCAGCGTACACCGTCAGGGTAACGAGGAACACTGCTGCCAGACACAGCGCTGTTATCTTTCGTGCCCGATCCATACTAAAAGCCCTCCTTAATAGTGTTATATACAAAGATAAAAACACACTGATTAATCCGTATGTGTACAAACAAAACGTTCTATAACGGTTTCCCTGGTTTTTTCTTTAAAACTCATCCTTTCGACCCGTCGATATTGTAAATCATCACATCACCGCCATCACTGTCGAAGCGGTACACGGCGCTTAAATCTTTCGGCACCATGAAAGTGCGAAGCAGCGTACCGTTTTGGAATACTTTAACGGCAAAACCATAATTCTTAATGATGTATTTGTACTTCGGCATCATACTGCCCGTCACAGCTTCGGGTATGATTTGCAGCGTCTTATCCGTAAAGTCGGTGTTGGTTTCGCGAACAGGCAGCGCGGCAACCAGCGCACAGGCGGCGAACTCGTCAGCCCTCGGCATACGGTTTTTATTGAATACATACTTTCCGCGTACATCCGGCAGGGTGAGTCCGTTATGTCCGAAATAGTCCAAAACCAGCCCGTCTTTTTCGGATGTGACGCCGGCATGCATCAGATTAATCTGTACATCATCCAGCATGGTCCCGGTTCCGTTTCCCCTATGGATACCCCGGACTTCGGCGCCGGTGGCAAACTGGGCGCCCAGACGGAGCTGGACAGGTTTCATGCCGGCTTTGATATATTTCTTGTCCGGAGGGGAATCCGTGATCGCCAAACCCATAATCTGTCCGCCCAGAACGACAGCTGGCGCCTGGGATAACGCTTCCCAGCCTTTTTCATCATCAGTTCCGTTATAATCACAAGCGCGCAGTGTGATTACCGGCCATTGATCCGGCAGCACCGTCACGTTGATATACGCGTTTGTCACTCCGTTGTCATTTTTCCGTTCATACCGCCCGGCAGCAGGTGGCCATACTTCGCCCTCATCGCTCCAATACCAGTTCGCTACGGAACGCTCCGCATTCTTCAACGTTTTAGGAGCCGCGTTTGCCGTGTCGATAACAGAAGCCAACGTTAATGTGAAACACAACGCCGCCATACCGAATCGCATGCTTTTTCTCATAACGAATTTTCACCTCCCCATAAAATCTATGAATCTTATCATGAATTAATGATCCCAAAGAAAACCAAACGCTATCATACCGGCAGCCAGCAGAACCAATACCGCTGCGCCAACGGGTAATATCGCCTGCGCCACCATGGCGACAACAGTATCACCCGGTCCGGCCTGTTGACTCTTAGCATGCTGCCGGCACATCCATAAAGCCGCTGCACAGGAAATCATGCTTGCAATAATCCAAAACAAAAACCGCAACGACATTTCGTCACCGGGAAGCTGCGTCAGAGCACCACCAATGCAAATAAACTGCAGGACACACGGTTTCCACTGTATTGCCGGATCTCCATACTTTTTAGCATATATTCTGTTCAGAAGAAAACCGAAGACGCAGCATACGAGAGCTGCTGCAATCAAAATACTGCCGTTCAATGAAAAACTCCCCCGTTTTAATCAGCCATAATGTAATCGGATTCCCACAGAAAAAAACAACCGTCTGACGCAACATGAAAACATGTTACGCCAAAACGGTCAGTCTGTTTTATGTAGAAATGAAAAAGGGTAAAGCTAACTTCCCCCCTGCTCCAAAAGAGTTTTCCTGTCGCATTTTTCTGTCGACCCCTCAATTAACGTATACCTGCGAACTGTTTTGTCTTTCTCGACACCGGTCTTGCATTCGTGTTCTTTTCACTATTATTTTACTAAATATCAGACAAATTAGCAATGTCCACGTTAAATCTTTCTTGCTGCAGACACGTATAAGAGGCTTTCTATTTGAAAAATTTGTTTTATCCGTCATTATGATGTCACATCGACGGATAAAACTTTTACAACAGTTTTGTGAAGTCTTCGTTCAGTTTCGCTTCCGCATTCTTAACTTTGTCCGCTGCGTTCTTTTGCCATGCGATGTTATTGTCCAATACCTTCTGCACCTTACTGAACATGATTACCATCTCGCTGTGCTGCGGCCCGCCTTTTACCGCCCGGTTCCTGATAATGGCAGCCGGATCTTTCGCCTCCTGTAGTTCATCGGGAGTCAGAGGCAGCTCTTTGGGAAGTGAAGCATCTGCCGAAGTAACATTCTTGTAAACTTCCCGGGCCTGGTCATAAGTGAAATCAACCGGCGTAATATTACGTGCCCGCGCGTAGGTAACAATTTCCGAAGCAAAGTGATGTCCGGAACGGAACGGTATATTATGTTTGCGCATCATTACGTCCGCGATTTCCTGGGAACAGGTCCAGTCCAGATTCAGTTCTTCCAGGGCGCGTTCCGGCCGGATGTCAAGCGCTTGTAAAATACGGTCCATCTGATTCACGACACTTGTCGTCTTTTTGACTATGCTGTCCGTGCCGCGAATACGGCCGTCAGCCATTCCCGCCGGAATATTGTGGGCACGGAAGGCCTCTCCGACTGCCAGGCCTAACAGTGTGGAACTGTCAGTACGGCAGCGGTTCAGGATGCCGGGATTGCGTTTTTGCGGCATGGCGCTGGAAACATACGTGTTGCCGTTTCCTTCCTGCAATAAGATCCAGGGCCGGGGCTGGGCGTACTGCTGCATAATCTCCTGGATCAGGCTTGTCGTGTGGATGGCAATGCTGCTGGCAATACTTCCCATTTCTATGGGCGCTTCCTGGGGAAAGACCTGCCCCGCGTCATAGGTGTTGTAAGCAATGCTGTCAAAGCCAAGATAGGCAGCCATGCGGTCACGGTTTAACGGCCAGCCGGTACCGTTCAGCACCGTTGCGCCCATGGGAGACCGGTTCAGGCGTTTATAGTATTCTTTGACGCGTTCCTGATCACGCTCGTAGGCATCCACATAAGCCAGCAGGAAATGTCCCAAGCTGTTGGGCTGCGCCTGCACGCCGTTGGTATAGTTCGGAATGAGCGTGCCCTCATGGGCTTTCGCCAGTTTCAGCAAGGTTTCCGTCATCCTGTTCAATGCCGCGGAAAGTTCCAGCAGCTGCTCCCGCTGCATTAAAATGCTCACCGTGGTCAGCATGTCCTGGCTGGACCGGCCTGCGTGAATTTTGGTGATGTCCGGTCCGCCTGCCTTAATCAGCAAGGGTTCAAAGGTGATTACCACCGTAGGGCGTTCCGCCCCTTTAGTGTTTCCGGCATCCAGCACTTTCTGGATGGCGGCCGCAAAACGCCTCCCTTCTTCTTTTGTCAGCAAATTCTCATCTGTATTGATGATATCGCTGGCCTTGTTAATCTGTCCCAGCCAGAAAAAATTATCCCTTGGCGGCCAGGGTTCCGCGGCTTCTGCCGGCTCCGGGAAATAGGCTCCCCCCAGAATGCCCAGCAGGGGAAGCATCAGGAGCATCTTTTTTAACGTTTTCTTTTTCATGGAAACCTCCGTTCTGCCAATTAACGTTTTCCCCAACGACAGTTTTGCTATTCAGGCTGTCATTCTGAAACAATTATAGATTTACAGACTTAGATCAGGATTCATGACTCATCTACATGGTTCAATGATAAGATGCAATTTCAATCAGATTGCCATCCGGGTCGCGCAGATAGACGCTGCGCATTTTTCCTTTTGCGCCGTTGCGTTCCACAATGCCGGTTACCAATTGGGCGTTTTTACTTTTTAACTCTGCCAGCACCGCTTCGATATCGTCTTCAATTGCAAAACAAAGGTCAAGGCTACCGGCAACCGGATGCTCTGCCGCCGGCAGGAATTCCGCCGGGCGCGTGTGTATATTTATCTTTTGTGCGCCAAACCGTAGTATAAATCTGCCGTTTGTTTCCTCTTTTTCCATGCCCAGCACTTTTGTATAAAAACGCAGGCAGGCTTCCAGATTTTGTGTGGTAAGAACAAAATGATCCATTTCCAGAATATTCATGGTTTCCTGCACCACTTTCCTTTAAACAATCAGCCGTAAACTTCCTGCCACAGCCCATCACTTTCCCGAAAATTTTCATCTGGGAACCCAGTTCTGCCGGCTCCGTCACTTTCAACTTGGTTAATCCATCAACATCTTCTTAATCACAGGGTTATTTTATTTATAATTATATCATACAAGCCACGGGCAGAAAACAGAGCAACTCTCTAAGCATCTTTTTCCTATACAAATTATTAAACAAATTTTTTACTGATAATAAATCGATTCTTTAATTAAAAACAAACCAAATTAAAAAATGCAGGACGTACCCCAAACGGGGCAATGTCCTGCATCTTTCTTTTCTCTGGCACGCAATAACAACTATCAGTTTTTAACTGGGATTATATATGTTTTCCAATAAATTTTTCCATCCAGATCATGTTATACCAGC
>JAFSOW010000043.1 GCA_017443165.1 Acidaminococcaceae bacterium
ACTAACTGTGCGGGCTCAGACGAGCTGATTGAAAATGAGGAGAATGGGCTGTTGGTTCCTGTCGGCGATGCAAAGGCGTTGTGTGAAGCAATGTGCCGTTTAAGTGACGATCCTGATTTACGGGCAAAACTTGGGCGCGCTGCTGCCCATACTGCAGGGAACTGGAGTACGGAACGAATTGTAAGACTGTGGGAAAAACTACTTTGATTACGTAGTAAAGTATGAAGCAAGGCGATATGCCGCCAGCAAAATATAGGAAGAGGAAAATGAAAAACAAAGAAAGAAGAATCTTATTTTTGATATCATCTCTCGGCGGCGGCGGGGCTGAGAGAGTTGCCTGCAGGATCGCTTCGGAGTTTAGTAAAAGGTATCAAGTATTTCTGTTATATAATGAGCATAAATCACATACATACTGCATAGATCCGGCTGTGCATTTGCTTGCGTGCTTAAATAAAAACACATCTGTTGATAATAAAATAGTTCGATGGTTTTTTGGCAAATACAACTTGCTCAGGCAGCTTATTATGGTAACTACGGTGCGAAATAAATATAATATTGATACGACAATAAGTTTTTTGCGTGAGCCGAATATCGTGAACGTTATGGCGGGTGGAAAATGCAGAAAAATCGTTTCTGAACGGAACGATCCCTCCTGTAAAGATGAACGTTATCGTAAACGAGCGTTGTTTGTTAATCAAAGAGCCGATTATGTGGTTTTTCAGACCAGACGGGTACAAGAGATGTACCCGGAAGATGTTCGCCTGAAAAGTTCAGTTATTATGAATCCGACAGAAGTCAGTTGTAAGGCAGCAGTTGTTAAAACAAAAAAGATAGTAACGGTTGGACGCCTTCATGAGCAGAAAAACCAGAAGATGCTGCTTAAAGCGTTTTGCCTGTATCATGAAAGCCATCCGGATTATCATTTATATGTGTACGGCGAAGGCGAGTTGTTACAGGAACTGTTACAGGTTGCATGGAATTACAATATAAGCAGATTTGTGCATTTTGAAGGTTTTAAGGAAGATGTTCATGAAGCAATAGCTGATGCGGAACAGTTTGTATTATCTTCTGATTACGAAGGCCTGCCCAATGCGCTGATGGAGGCTATGATGATGGGTCTTGCCTGTATTTCCACCGCATGTAACGGTCCGGATGTATTGATTACTCATGAAAAGAATGGCCTGCTGGTTCCTGTAGGTGATGCGGAAGCGTTGAGTAAGGCTATGTGCTGTTTAAGCGATGACCCCGGATTTCGGGAGCGGGTAGGACGGGCTGCGGCAGTCACTGCGTTGGATTGGACGACAGAACGCGTAGTTCGGTTATGGGAGAAAATTCTCTGATGGCGGCAACGAATAAACCGAAATATATTTTTACAATTATAAAAATAATAAAATGGCTGGTTTTTTGTATCGCGGTTGTAGTCGTTCCTTCTGTGTTGATGTTATTTTGGACGGATGGACAATATAACGGAGTATTCCGTTTTCTTTCCGCCCGGAAAAAGACGGAGATGCACTTCCGTGCCATTGACCTTTCGGAGTTTCAGGATGCCTTTCACCATGCCCGGTACAGATATAAAGATTCTATCCCCCCCTGGAAGCTGTATCAACCGACGCAGATTATAGGAATTGCGGAAAACATGGTGTGTCTCCAGAATCCGGATGGCGGTTGGGCCAAGAACCTGGACTTTCAGAGAGTTTATACAATAAGGGAATTGATAAAGCTGAGGTTAACAAACAGGTCTGTAAAACCGGTGAAATACGACTTTCCCCGTGAGCGTCTGAGTAGTACGCTGGACAACCGGAACATCTACTCTCAGGTCCGTTACCTGTGCAGGGTTTATAAAGAAGTTAAAAAAGTAAAAGAAGTTGACGCGAAGCGGTATCTAGCTGCAGCAACGCGGGCTGTACAATGGATACTGGATGCGCAGCATCCTGTCAGCGGTGGTTTTACGGGGGTTGATGTTTATGGCGTCACATATAATGACGATGTTATGACGGGTACGTTGCGCCTGTTACGTGATATAGCAAACGGTAAAGACGAAATGTCGGTGTTCCCTGAAAAAATCCGTACAAAAGCGAAGGCTGCATATGCCAAAGGCATACAATGTATTTTACGCGATCAGATCACGGTGACCCTGGCTGACGGGACCAAACTACTTACGGTCTGGTGCCAGCAGTACAGCCATACTCCGCCGTTCCGGCCAAAATGGCAGCGGGAGTTTGAACCTCCGGCTGTCTGTTCTTTGGAAAGTTTTAACGTTCTTTTTTTATTAATGGAAGAGCCGGATCCGGACGCAAAGATCAGGGCAGCCGTCAGGGCCGGCTGTGAGTTCTTCGATAGGAATGATATACGTATTCACGGTAAAAAGCTTAAAATGACAGAAACGGAACCAATTCTGTTAAACAGACGTACTTATACTTCGGACAGAGTATTGGTGGACGATGAAAAAGCAGAAGATTTATGGGCCCGTTTTTATGCGCTTGATAAGAGTTTTGATGTAACGGCGGGGGCGCCGACGCCAATCCGGGGCAACTATCCTGCCGTTTTAAAACCTGTCTGGTGTGACAGGGGATGTACTTACCGGGAAACATATAACGACCTTAGCCGGGAACGCCGCAATGGGTATGAATATGTAAATAGTGAAGGAAATGTCTTATTACGGGTATATGCAAAATGGAAAAAGGCAAATTCGGAAGGTACCTGGTAGGGTGTTTTGGCAGGCTGTTTCATTTCCAATATGCTGTTCCGCATGGCTTTGACCCGGCGGTTGGTGCCCGTCATCTCAATGGGGCAACAACGGTCCAGGATGCGGTCATAGATTCGCTTCTTGGTTACGGAGCGCGGGCTCAGCAGGTCCTGTTTGGTCAGGTTGGTGGTGATGATCATGGGCAGACCTGCCCAGTAGCGGCTGTCCACGATACGGAAGATCATATTATCGATGTACTTGTTGTCCGCTTATGAAATACAAAAAAACATCCACTGGTATGTGGAAAACAGTGAATGTTGGGATACAATAATTAGTGGCGAAAATCGTAATACTGTGAACACATGTATGGTGACTTATGACAGGAATTATTTATGAAAGATAATACTCTTTATACCATTCCGCAAATTGGCGCAATCCGTCCCGGATACTGATACCGGGTTTAAAACCGTAATCCTTCTCCAGCGTTTTGCTGTCCGCAAAGGTGACAGGTACATCGCCCGGCTGCATGCCGACCAATTCCTGATGACCTGCAAAGTCATAATCCGGAGGCAGTACGTGAGCCCGGACCAGTTCCTGCTGTAACGTGGTTACGAAGTCGAGCAGGTTTTCCGGGGTGCCGCCGCCTATGTTGTAAACGGCATGGGGCGGCAGAGGCAGTCCGTCTTTGCCGGTCCGTTTTCCCGGAGCCCCCTGTATGACCCGCAGCACGCCTTCCACAATATCATCAATATAGGTGAAGTCCCGTTTGCAGTTACCGTAGTTATAAATCTGAATGGTCTGGCCGGCTGCCAGCTTTTGCGTGGCGGCATAATAGAACATATCCGGCCGTCCGGCAGGGCCGTACACGGTGAAGAACCGTAACCCTGTAGAGGGAATGTTGTACAGTTTGGAATAGCAATGAGCTAACAGCTCATTGCTTTTTTTTGTGGCCGCATACAGGGAAACAGGGCTGTCCGTTTTATCTTCTGTGCTGAAAGGCACCTTTAGATTGGCCCCATACACAGAACTGGAAGAGGCGTATACCAGATGCTCCACGCCGTCGTTCTCTCCGTCATAGCTGTGGCGGCAGGCTTCCAGAATATTGTAGAACCCGATAATATTACTCTCTATATATGTGTCCGGGTGGTCGATGGAATACCGTACACCTGCCTGGGCTGCCAGATTTACCACAACGGCAGGGTGGTATCTGGCAAAGATATCGTTCACTAATGTTTTATCTGCCAGGTTGCCTTTAATAAAACGATGCTTTACCGGGGAGTTGGCAGCCGTTTTTTCAATCAGGCCAAGCCGGTATTCTTTCAGCTTTGGGTCATAATAGTCGTTCATGCTGTCGAAGCTGATCACGGTGCCGCAATCCATTTCCTTCAGCAGGCGTAATACCAGGTTCGCGCCAATGAATCCGGGAGAACCGGTGACAAGGATGGTTTTGTCAGTAAGGGAAACGCTGGTTTTGCCCATGGGATTCTGTCTCCTTGTTTTTAAACAAATGCCTTAAAAACTACCTTTTGCGCACCGCCATCAGTCTCTTCTGAATAAATCTCTCGTATATACTTTATCCTGCACATCATCCAGCGCTTTGTCATAACGGTTGGCAATAATGCATCCACACAGGCTCTTGAATTTTGCGATATCATTCACAACCGGGCTGCCGAAGAAGGTAGAACCGTCTTGCAGCGCGGGTTCGTAGATAATCACGCTGGCGCCCTTTGCTTTGATCCGTTTCATGACGCCCTGGATGGAAGAATGGCGGAAATTATCGGAATTGGCTTTCATAGTGAGGCGGTACACACCGACCACGGTTTCTTTATGCCGGCTTTCCTTTTCGGAGGAGTAGTCTTCGTTGTTTCCATAGGCCCCGGCTATTTCCAATACCTTATCGGCAATAAAGTCCTTGCGTGTGCGGTTGCTTTCCACAACGGCTTTGATGAGATTTCCGGGCACGTCCCGGTAATTGGCCAGTAACTGTTTGGTGTCTTTAGGAAGGCAGTAGCCGCCGTACCCGAATGAAGGATTATTGTAGTAATCGCCGACCCGGGGGTCCAGGCAGACGCCTTTGATAATCGAAGCGGTGTCCAGTCCTTTCAGTTCCGCATAGGTATCCAGTTCGTTAAAGAAAGAGACCCGCAACGCCAGGTAGGTGTTCACGAACAGTTTGGTGGCTTCCGCTTCAGTAAAGCCCATGAACAGGGTTTCTACCGGTTTTTTGATGGCTCCCTGTTGCAGCAGCGCGGCAAAGGCGCGGGCAGCTGTCCCGGTTGTTTCGTCTGCGCCGACAATGATACGTGCAGGGTACAGATTATCGTAGAGAGCTTTGGACTCCCGCAGGAATTCCGGGCTGAACAGGATATTGTCCATCTGCATTTTTTTCCGTATATGTGCGGTATAGCCGACGGGGACGGTGGATTTGATGACAATGGCAGGTTTGGTTTGTCTGTCTTTTGTGACATTCCGTATCAGTTTAAGCACCGCTTCTACTGCGGAACAGTCAAAGAAGTTTTGTTGGGGGTCGTAGTTAGTAGGCACTGCGATAATGATGAAATCCGCGCCGGTATAGGCGGATGCGCCGTCTGTCGTGGCCTTTAACGAAAGCGTCCGTCTGCCTTCCTTCGCCTCTGCCAGATAGGTTTCGATATATTCGTCCTGCAGGGGGGAAAGGAACTGGTTCAGCATGTCCACTTTTTCCGGGACGATGTCCACGGCCGTCACATCATTGTGTTGTGCCAGCAGGACGGCCAGGGACAGCCCGACGTAACCGGTGCCCGCCACTGCGATTTTGTAGCTGCGGTCCGGTACGGACAGGGGATTAACTTCTTCGGAAAGGTGTTGTAAAGAATGCCTTTTCATAGAATGCGAAACTCCTGTGATCAGAATTGCAGAATTTGGTTTATAATACTGATTTTTAGTAATAAGTAATTATATCATAAAAATGTGCAACTCATATACTTTTTCAATAAAAATATATTAATTCAGATAAAATAGATTTATGTTGATATGGTACAGTAAAATCAGCATGCCGGGAATCAGATCCCCAGCAGCTTTTCCATCTTCTCCTTCCGTTCTTTAGTCAGCTGCCTGTTCCGGCTGGTATTGAGCAGGGTGAGGCAGTAGCAGCGTTCTTTAAGTCGGTCCACCGCTTTCTGGCGGGTGGCGTTCAGGCCCTGTTCCAGGGCATCCTGGGCCAGGGGCGTGATGACGATCATGGGAATGAATTTCCGGTAGCAGGTCTTTACGATCTCTTCCATGTTGATGTCGAAGAAATTGCTGTTGGTCTCACCGCCAAAATCATCGAAGACCAGCAGGTCATGGCTGCAGATATCGTCTAAATATTGCTGCCTGTTCTCCCGGTTCAGGGAGAGCAGGTTTTTTACGATTTCCATGAAGCTGGTCACCAGGCAGCGGTAGCCTTTGTCACACAGGGCGTTGACAATCTGGACGGCGGCGTAGGTCTTTCCGGCTCCTTTGGGACCGAACAGGAGGATTCCGCTGCCGTCTTTTTTCATTTCTGCGAAGTTGTCCGCGTACTGGCGGAAGTAACGGGTGGCCCGGGGACTGCCGCCGTCATCGTTGGCAAAGGTCCACTGGTGCATATAGGCATAGGGCAGGGCATGTTGGCGGCAGAGTTCCGCCTTTTCCCGCTGCGCCCGTTCTTCCTGTTCTTTTGCGATCCGCGCCAGGCACTCGCGCTGGCAGCGGCAGTTGATGGGAAAGGGGCGCATCTCCCCCTGCCACATGTGCAGGATCTGCCGGGGCGTGTGGCAGTAGCCACAGTACATGACGCCGTCCTTTTCGTAGTCTCCTTCGTGGTAACCGCCTTCGAAGGTGTCTTCGGTGATGAGGCTGTAGCCGTATTTTGCCCAGTCGTAACCGGTATTGCCGGTC
>JAFSOW010000044.1 GCA_017443165.1 Acidaminococcaceae bacterium
AGCGTGGACTTGCCGCTGCCGTTGACGCCGACCAGGCCGATTTTTTCGCCTTTGGCGATCATAAAGCTGACATCTTTGAATATTTCATGGACGCCAAAAGACTTTTCCAGTTTATCGACTGTTAATTGCATAGATGTTTCCCATTATGTTTTAACGTAATGACTGTAATTCAACGTAAAAAGTTTCTTTAAATCACAAATCCGTAAGGATGTTCTTTATGCCAGTTCCAGGCAGTCTTGATGATTTCTTCCGTATTACTGTGCTGCGGTTTCCATCCCAGTACCTTTTTACATTTGGCGCTGGAAGCAATCAGCACCGCCGGATCCCCTGCCCGCCTGGATTCTTCCTCAACCTTAAAATCAATTCCTGTAATCTTTTTGGCTTTTTCAATAATCTCCCGTACGCTGAAACCGGCTTCGCTACCCAGATTGAACACGGTGCTTTCTCCGCCGTCCACCAGATACTGCATGGCCAGCACATGGGCGTCCGCCAGGTCCAGTACATGAATGTAGTCCCGCAGGCAAGTGCCGTCCGGCGTAGGATAATCGGTGCCAAAAATCGAAATGTGGTCCCGTACCCCCTGGGCTGTCTTTAAAATCAGCGGGATCAGATGGGTTTCCGGATTATGGTCTTCCCCGATAGAACCGTCCTGTATGGCGCCGGCCGCATTGAAATACCGCAACGCCACGTAGTCCATGCCGTATGCCATGGTAAAATCCTTCATCATGTTTTCGATCATCAGCTTAGTCCTGCCGTACACATTGGTGGGAACGGTCGGGAAATCTTCCTCAATCGGCGTTTTCTCCGGTTCACCGTATACAGCCGCGGTGGAAGAGAAAACGATATGATCCACGCCCGTTTCATGCATGGCAATCAGCAGGTGGAGCGTACCCTCGACGTTGTTAAAATAATACTTTGCCGGGTCCTTCATGGATTCGCCAACCAGGGACGATGCCGCGAAATGAATGACTCCGTCAATTTCATGTTCCGCCAATATATGTTTCAGAAAATACACATCGTGAATGTCCCCGGTGATCAGCTGCACGTTGTCCGGCACAGAAGCTTCATGACCTGTAGACAGGTTGTCATATACCACCGGAGTAAAATCTTTAGATGCCGCCAGCGCCCGAACGGTGTGGGAACCGATGTAACCGGCTCCGCCTGTAACTAAAATATTCATTCCTTAATCCTCATTTCCTTCCGTTAACGATTCCCATCAAATATTTCAAAAATCCGTCATGGAGTTCCGGACGGCGCAGGGCATATTCAACCGTCGCTTCCAGAAAGCCCAGTTTATCGCCCACATCATAACGGCGCCCCTCAAAATTATAGGCATAGACGGGCTGTATCTTCAGCAGGGAACGCAGACCGTCCGTAAGCTGGATCTCCCCGCCCGCGCCCGGGTCGGTATGTTCGAGAAGTTCAAAAATCTCAGGCGTAATGACATAGCGTCCCAGCACCGCCATGTTGGAAGGAGCCTCGTCCACGGGCGGTTTCTCTACCATATCCGCTACCGCAAATGTCCTGGGGTCGCTGGTTCCCCTGGCCGCCACAATTCCGTATGAAGAAACCTTTTCATGAGGCACTTCCTGTACGCCTAATACGGAAGCCCCTGTTTTTTCATACACGTCGATGAGCTGCCGCAAGGCAGGCTTTTTATCGTTATAAACCACATCGTCGCCTAACAGCACCGCAAAAGGCTCGTTTCCGATAAACTGTTTGGCGCATAAAATCGCATGCCCCAGTCCCCGGGGTTCTTTCTGCCGTATATAATGGATACGGATATCAGAAATGCTCCGCACCATTTCCAACCATTCATTCTTACCTTTTTCCGCAAGGTTCAACTCCAGTTCGATGCTCCGGTCGAAATGGTCTTCAATGGCCCGTTTGCTGCGTCCGGTTATAATCAGGATATCTTCAATACCGCTGGCCAGCGCTTCCTCCACAATGTACTGGATCGTAGGTTTGTCTACGATGGGAAGCATCTCCTTAGGTGTCGCCTTGGTCGCCGGCAGAAAACGGGTGCCTAACCCCGCCGCCGGAATTACTGCTCTTGTAATAGTTTTAAAACGTGCGCTCATGCCGGTTCACCGCCAATTTCTTCTAATAATTCCTGCACTTTGTTTTGTAATAATCGTTTATCCCCTCTGGTTTCCACATTCAGCCGGATCACCGGTTCCGTATTGGACGCCCGCAGGTTAAAGCGCCAGTCCGGATATTCGATGCTCAGTCCATCCAGCATATCGGCTTTGCCGTCTTTATATTTCTTTTTTAATCTTGCCAGCACGGCCTTGCTGTCCGTAACTTTCCGGTTGATCTCCCCGCTGCAGGGGAACGCGTCTTCCATTCCCCCAATCAGTTCCGACAGTGTTTTGCCGCAGGTACACAACATTTCGGAAACGATCAGCGCCGTGATCATACCGCTGTCGCAGTACGTGAAATCCCGGAAATAGTGATGACTGGACATTTCCCCGCCGTAAATCACACCGTTTTCCCGCATGCACTGCTTCATAAAAGCATGCCCGCTCTTGCTCGGCACCGGTATGCCCCCGTGGCTTTTCACGATTGCTTCCGTGTTCCAGGTCAGGCGCGCGTCATACATAATCTTGCAGCCCGGATACTTATGCAGGAAGTTTTCCGCCAACAGGCCTACCAGATAATAGCCTTCCACGAACTTTCCTTTTTCATCGCAGAAGAAACAACGGTCAAAG
Source organism: Acidaminococcaceae bacterium (assembly GCA_017443165.1). GTDB lineage: Bacteria > Bacillota > Negativicutes > Acidaminococcales > Acidaminococcaceae > Succiniclasticum. Next base: position 2,712 of record JAFSOW010000044.1, read on the forward strand.
TCGCCGTCCCAGGCAATGCCGAAGTCCGCATGATGCTGCAGCACCGCGTCAATCGTGTATTGACGGTTTTCTTCCAGCATGGGGTTTGGCACGCCGTTGGGGAACGTTCCGTCCGGCTCGTAGTTTATCTTTATGAAACGGAACGGCAGATAGTTTTCCAGTTCGTCCAGCACTGTGCCGGCCCCGCCGTTACCAGGATTCACTACAATTTTAACCGGTTTCAGTTTCGATCTGTCGATGTATTTCAGAATATGCTCCACATAAGGCTTCAGAACATTCTGCCTTGCCAGAAAGCCTCTGGCTTTGCCTGCCATGAGATGATGCGGGAATTCATCCCCCCTTACCATCTCTTCGATCTCCTTCAGGCCCGAATCCACGCCCACCGGTCTCGCATCCCGCCGTACCAGCTTCAACCCGTTATACTCCGCCGGATTATGACTGGCCGTGACCATGATACCTCCATCCGCATTCAGGTATGCGGTGGCAAAATATATCATTTCCGTGCCGCACTGACCGATATCGATTACGTTGGCACCGCCATCCCGCAGCCCGTCACACAGAGCCTGCAACAGCTTTGGGCCGGTCAGGCGGATGTCGCAGCCCACAACCACGGTCTCCGCCCCGAATAAAGCGCAAAAAACTTTTCCCACCCGGTACGCAAGTTCTTCATTGACCTCCTCCGGGTAGATTCCGCGTATGTCGTATGCTTTGAACGCCTTTGTATTAATCACTGTGCTCCCTCGTTCCACTGTTCTTCGGTTAGCAGTACAAACAGATCCTTAAACGCTCATCAGCTTGCCTGCTTCCTTTTACCACATACTTTTTACCTTTCTTACCGTTAAAATAATATATTCTACTAAAATCAAAAAAATCCTGCAAAAATTCAGGGGCGCAGTTAATTCGTATGCAGTTAAAAAGCTGTAACAAAACGGCAATCCGCCCATTTTTGTTACAGCTCTAAATCAGATTTTATACTCCCTTTCCCGTAACAGATTTTCCGCCGCCACACCCAGGAACCAACGCATGGTAGTAAAAAAGGCAAGATAATTATTATCTGAATTCGGTATCAGTAATTCCCGGGCCAGCTGATCCATCGCCTCTTCAATAGAAACGCCCTGCCCCGTCAGTTCCGCAACCTGTTCCTGCAGTACTTCGATCACCGCCTTGCGCAGCCGTTTCAGACGGGGTGCGTTCAGATTCAGTTCAGTAATCGTATTAGAGGCCTTTTTACGAAGCATCTCCGGACAGCGTTCTTCGTCTACGGACATAGCGCCGGAAAAAGAGTCATAGCAGAACAGCATTTCCCTGGCAGGTATTTGCAGCGGATTCAGAATTTCCGCATTAATGGATTTCCCGCCCTTGGGTACATCGCAGCTCCGGTCTTCCTTAGATCTGGAAAAACGGTACCCTGCTTCCGCCACACGGGGCTGGCTGCCTCCGTGGCAGACGCCCAGCATATTCTTCCATTCCAGATGGTAATTGCGTTCTTCGTTTTCTGTTCCCACTTTGGGATGGAAGTGTTCCACCCGGAAATCGTCTACCCGGTCCTCTTCGTCAGTCAGCTTGATATTGATCTCACAATAGGCACACAGTCCGTGCTGATCTTGAAGTATCTGCCGTTTGACCTGCCGGTAACCGTCCCTGCTCCGATGGTGGAATTTGTCCCAGGTATCGCGGGGATAACGCTGCCTGTAGCGAGTCAGTAATTCCGGTTCTTCCGGACTTTTTTGCACCCGTTTCATACGTTACGCCGCCCTTTCCCTGAAAATACAAAATCTCATTTCTTCCTGCGGTAATTGCGCACCCGGATATCCATATCTGCCCGCAGGAGCGCAGGTTCTCTCCCCTGGGACCACTCATCCAGTGTCTTGCGTAATTCCAGCGCTTCTTCGCTGTCCCATTTGTCCTCGCTGACCAGCTGCAGGTAACGCTGCAGCGTCTTTACAATCGGCAGGGATCCCGGGCGTGTCTCCACATGCTGGATATCCCGCAGCAGCTGGCTGCTTTCCGCGCCGAGAGAGAACGACGGCTCCTCGATGTCCACCATGTCGTCATCCCAGTGCAGGATACGGATACTTTCCGCAGGCACACTGGTCAGCACCTGGGGGCTGTGGGTAGTCACAATGAACTGTACTTTCGGAAAGGCCCTGACAAAATCGTTGACAACGGTCTGCTGCCAAGAGGGGTGCAGGTGCATATCTACCTCGTCGATCAGGATTACGCCCGAGGTTTTCAGGGTGACGTCTTCCCCCATGTCCGGATTGAGACGGGCCATTCGGTAGGCTATATCCGCCGCCATGCTGATGACACTGCGGGCCCCATCGCTCATGGCTTCCAGAGGCAGCTCACCCATTTTGGGATGGCAAATCAGCAGGTTCTGCGCCGCAAAGCTGTATTTCAGGTCGGTCCAGCCCATACTGCTGATACAGGTAACAATCGCTTTTTTTATGGCATTTAAAAGTTCCCGGTAGGGATTCTTCGTTTTTAAGTTCTTTTCCGCAATAATGCGGTCATATTCCAATGCACTTTCCGTTGCATAACGGAACCATTGGGCAAAGGTATTATAAGAACCACTGGGCTCCAGGCATTCCGTATAGCCGCTGCTGCGTGACAGATCCACGTTCTTGCGTTTCAGCAGGGAGCTGTCATTCCACATGCGGCTTGTTCCATAATACCCTATTACCGGGAGGATGATATCCTGGTCTCCAGGCTGGTTCAGGGCATCCGCTATCCTTTTGCCGTAATCAGAAACAAATTTGGCGGAAGCGGAAGAGGTCTTCCCTTTTACGGTTTTTAATTCCCGTTTCCAGGAATATGCTTTCCCATCGTCTGCCTTCACTTCCGTTTCCAATACAACAGGAAGCAGATATTTCATCCGTTGGATTTTCAACTCTTCCTTGCCTGATGGGATATCCATTACCATACGGACATCGTTGGGCTGGAAATTGCGCCCCTTGATTCCCGGAAAAGCGGCC
>JAFSOW010000045.1 GCA_017443165.1 Acidaminococcaceae bacterium
CGGCGCTTCAGCAGTACCCGGGGAGACCTATAACGCTATTATCGAGGATGCCTATAACTATAACACAAACAGCTCAAGCACGGCCCCGCTCATTACGGGCAGCAGCAACGTTGGAGGCATTGTCGGGTTAGTGGAAGGAAATTCCTCAGATCAGTACCTTGTCAGGAATACATATAATACCGGTATTGTTTCGGCAAATAATAACAGCGGCGGTATTATTGGCAATGTCAGCAGCGCCGGCAGCGGCAACCCTACAGTTAATGTTATTTCATCGTATTTTAGCGAGGGCACCCCTAACGAAGCAAGCGGCGGTACTGAAAATCAAAAAACAACTGCGCAACTGCAGAATATAAATACTTTCAATAACTGGAGCATTTCTGCAGCAGGCGGGGCGGGAAAAACCTGGCGGATCTACGAAGGGCAGACCATGCCGCTGCTGACCGCGTTCTTAAAAACGAAAGACCTGGTCAGGGTATATGAATATGACGGCAGTCCGCACAGTGTGCCTAAAAATGATCCGCTGCTTGATGATCCCGACATTAAAAAGTCGGATGATTTTAGTGGAAACTGGGACAATTATACAAACTCTGTTACAGATGCAGGCGCTGTCAATATTTTAGTAGAGGATTACGTACTTTTGTATTCTCTCCAGAATGGTTATAATATCGCTGATATGAAGCTTATCGTCCAGCCGAAAGTGCTGACTGCGACCTTTGCGGACATCAGCAAGACCTACGACGGAACCGTAAATGCTACGGTGGGCGCGGGCGCGCTGAACGGCGTGGCAGCGGTTGACGATGGAAAGGTAAGCGTAAGCGCAAGAGCTGCTTCCTTTGACAAGAAGGATGCAGGGAACCGTACTGTCAACTACACCGGTGTTGCGTTAAGCGGTGAAAAAGCGGGCAACTACAGCATTAACACGGCTGCAACCGGAGAGGGTACGATTAATAAGAAACAACTGACCGCGACCTTTAATTCTATCAGCAAGACCTACGACGGAACGACGGACGATGTGGATGAAATGGGCTATACCGTCACGAGCCGGACCGGGAAGCTGGCAGGAGTAGTTGCCGGTGAAGAGAGCAAAGTTAGCGTAACCGGCACGGCAACATATGCAGACAAGAACGTCAGCAATTCTTATGATACTCCTGATAAGACGGTGAATTACAGCGGGCTTGCGTTAGGCGCAGGAACTGATGGAGACGAATCGGCCAACTATGAGCTTGCGAAAACGACAATGACGGTGCAGAACAATGGCAGAATTGATAAAGCGAACGTCACGCTGACGGCGAAAGATGTGACAAAGACCTACGACGGGACAACGGATGTAACCGGCGGCACGCTGGTAGAGTATAGCGGCACCATATTTGATAGCGACAGTCTCAGTGGCGGTAAGTTTGAGTTTGAAGATAAGAACGCGGGAACGAACAAGACCGTTAAGGTATCTTCTGGCAGCGCAACGATTACCGATAAGGCCACCGGCGCCGACACCAGCGGCAACTACAACATTACGTATGAAGACAATACGACCAGCACCATTACACCAAAAGGCATCACTGCGACCTTTGCGGCCATCAGCAAGACCTATGACGGAACCACTGACGCGACGGCGGGCGCCGGAATACTAAAAGGCGTGGAAGCGGTTGACGACGGGAAAGTGAGTATAAGTGCTTCGGCAGCGTATGACAAGAAAGATGCAGGCAACCGCACCGTCAATTACACGAGCGTTACTTTAAGCGGAGACGAAGCGAATAACTACAACATCGCGACTACTGCGACAGGTACGGGCACCATTTACCGCAAAGCGCTGGAACTGGCAGCAGACAGCGTGACCATCCATGAAGGCGGTGCAATGCCTGCAACGTTTACCGGCAGCGTAACCGGTTTTGTGGCAGGCGAAAGTATTAGCGGAAGCGATACACTGCGGTTCGCCCCGTCTGATCCTTCCGCGACAGCGGCAGGAAGCTATGGCATTACCGGAACCCTTAACGGCAGTGCAAGTGGCAACTACGGTTTGAATTACACATTCAGCAATGCGGCGTCTAATGCCAACGCGTTTGTGATTGTTGCAAAACCGAAACCTACACCTGATCCTAAACCCGCTTCTGTGGCGGACATGACGGTGTCTGATTTTATCCCTGGCGCAAAAGGTACGGCTGCAGGGGATATTAAGATTACCGAGGTGGATGATGCGATGGAACAGGCATCAGATAAAGAGGTTGGAGCCTCTGTCGGTTTTGCGGTTTCCCAGGGTGTTCTTCCGGTTGACAGGGACAGGGGCAGTTCCTTTGAAAATACGGGCATGGAACAGCCGTCTTTCATGACGACTCAGGAAGTGGCGGAACAGGTTCGCATCAGGCAGGAAAACGTCGGTGAGCTGAACGCGGCTATAGATATGGTGCAGAAAACGGATGACACCATTGGTACGGAAGAAAGCAAACGGAAAGAGGCGGCTACTGAAAATGAATAAGAGAATTGCTAAAAGAATGGTTTCCAGACGTGTCATTTTTACCGGCGGCCTTGTCCTGTTTTGGGCTCTTTCGTTCCCGTTTGTTGTGAACGCGGCCACTGCCGTGCCCCAGCCCGGCGAGAGCATCCGGGGCGCCCGGCCCCGTCAGCAGGTGTCACTGGAAAATGTGGATACGGATAATAAACAGGCGCCCCGATCCATCCGGTTCACCCTGCAGGAAATCCGGGTGGAGCATGAGGGACTTAATGTTAAGGATGAAAAGATTGCGGCAATCACCAATAAGGTAATAGGTAAAGAAATCACCGCGGCGGAATTGTACGCGGTAATGACGGATATTACCCGTTGCTTCCGTTCCCACGGTTACCCGGCGGCTACGGCCTACATCCCGGAGCAGACGGCGGTGGAGGGCAGGCTGCTGGTGAAGGTGGAACCGGGGCGGATTGACAAGGTGAGGCTTGTTAACGAAAGCGGATTGAAGGACAAAGCTGCGGAAAAAATGCTGGCCGGGCTGAAACCGGGGGACATCATCCGTACCGGCAAACTGGAAAACGCATTGTACAATTTGCGGGACCTGAGCGGCGTGGAGGTGCAGGGCGTGTTAAGCCCCGGAGCAGAACAGGGGACCAGCGACATCACCGTACGGGTAACAAACAAAAAGAAAACATCTGTTGTTTTATACAGTGAAAATTACGGCAGCGAGTCCGCGGGCCGTTACCGCTACGGCCTGCAGGGCGAGGTGCGCAACCTGTCCGGCACAGGGGACAGGCTGAACCTTGGGGCATTGCTTTCCAACAAGCAACAGCATAACTATAATATTTCCTATGAAACGACCCTGGGGCGAAGCGGTTCCAGGCTGGGCTTTGGCTTCAGCCGGGCGGATTACGATTTGGGGAATGTGTTTGCCGCCTTAGGGGCGGAAGGCGTGGCCGACACCTACAGCCTGTATGGCAGGACGCCGTTGTGGAATACATCCGGCAGCGCTCTGGCCCTGACCTACGGTTATGATTACCGGGGCATCACGGATGAGTTGAAGAGGTTCGGCGTTTCCTGGAAGAAGCACAGCTATGCAGTGCATCTGGGACTGGACGGTTTCGGACGCAGTGACCGTTCCAGGGTGCAGTATAATGCTACGGTGTATACCGGCACACTGGTTCCCGATTCGGAGATGGCGGACACTTTAGGCGCCCTGGGACGGACGAAGGGACGTTTCACCAAAGGCACGGCGGATGTGACGGCGGTGCAGGGAATCGGCAGGAATTTTGACTTGCTGCTGAAGCTTTCCGGGCAGAAGGCGGCCAACAACCTGGACAGTTCGGAGCATATTATTCTGGGCGGCGCCCGGGGCGTGAGGGCCTATCCCCAGGGCGAGGCTTCCGGTGACGAGGGCTTGCTGGGCACGCTGGAACTGCGTTATCATACGCCGGTGAAGGGTCTGGTACTGAGCACCTACTTTGACGCGGGGCATGTGCGGATTGAGAAGGATGAACACGGAAGCATGACGCTGAAGGGCTGGGGCATCGGGGTGTCCTATACGAAACCCAACGACTGGTTTACACGCTTTGACTACGCGCGGCGCATCGGCTCGGATGACAAAATGTCCGAAGATGCACGGAGCCGCCAGCGCATGTGGTTCATCGCAGGGAAGGTGTTCTAAATTATAAAGTTTTAGCAAATTGCCTAAAATTCATGCCCGCAAGCTTGCAATACTGATCGGCGAAGCGGTGTTATAAGATTGATGAGCAACTTTGGATACGGCGGCAAGCACCGGGGCTTTGGCTATTCCTTGGGGTGGAAGAGGTCGCTAGTTCAAATCTAGTCGCTCCGACCAATTAAAAAAATATCGGGAATCCGCATAATAAGCGGGTTCCCGATTTTTTTATATCTTAAAGAATTCGGGGCGACTGTTTATAACCTGTCATGATTTTGGTATAATATTCACAAATGTAGGATACTGATCTAAAAAGATTTTGAAAGCAGGATACTATCATGTTGACATACGAATATGGGAATCCGGTTTCATCCGTCGTCCTTCTCCAAATGGTAGATGACCACGACCTTGATGTTATCGAAAATGAAATTGCGGAAATAAAGAAAACCGTTGACGATTTTAAACTTATTGCAGTAAAAACAAATAACTGGAACACGGACTTATCACCCTGGAAAGCGCCTGCAGCATTCGGGAAAGAAGACTTTGGCGGCGGTGCAACCAGAACGTTGACTGAAATACTGCAACTGTGTTCAGATGTCAGCAGAACTTATTACATAGGCGGTTATTCTCTCGCCGGTTTATTTGCCCTGTGGGCAGCGTATCAGACAAATGTATTCGCAGGCGTCGCGGCTGCGTCGCCGTCAGTCTGGTTTCCCGGTTTTCTTGAATTCATGAAAGGACATGAGATTAATTCCGGTACCGTCTACCTGAGCCTGGGGGACAAAGAAGAACGGGTAAGAAATCCGGTCATGTCCAAAGTAGGTGATTGCATACGGGAAGGGCATGCTTGGCTTAGGGACCGGGGTATAAATTGTACATTGGAATGGAATCAGGGCAATCATTTCAAAGACCCGGATTTACGAACAGCAAGAGCCTTTGTCTGGGTGATGCAGACTATTTGATATTGTTTGAAAAACAAAGCCCCTGTCTATCGAAAAAAGCCGAATGGTTCACGATGGACAGGGGACATTTTGTTTTTCATCTTCTGACATCAGGGCGATATTGATAAATGGGCTGCATATGTCAGCCACGTTTTTTTAACTTGAATCTCATCACGCTTCGCCTTCTTTTTAAATTATTATATGACCATGCTGGAAGAGTTTTTCTTTATTTTCTAAATAGTAATGAGAAAGTTGGTCAAAACATGACAAAACCATGTATTTTTTCTGGCTAACTCTGACGTGTTGTGGTATAATATTATGTATTTTATTTTACTGCATTTCATGATTAAAGGAGTTTGCTATGATTCGTACATTGCCTCTCACCTGTTCCCGCTGCGGCAAAGTATTCACTGCTCAGGATCATCTGTATTATCAGGACGATTTTACCGCACAGAGTTTTAAAGATATTAAACTGGTCTGTGATGACTGTATCCGTGCATGGAAAGAAAAATGGCAGATTGACCATGCGGAATTTTACGAAGAAAACTATGTTCTCACCGTAACCATTACTCTGAAAGACGGAACAGTTTACAAAAACATGGACTGCACTCCAATGGAAGACACGGAATCGGTCGTCACCGGAGAAGATATCCCGCCGGAAGCCCAGCATACCCTGTACGAATATTATGTTACTTTTGCGCAGAAACGCGAATCGCAGCAGATTAAAGACTGCTTCTTTACCAAAGAAGCAGAAGGGAAGATGTCCGCCGATATTACCACAGTAGGCGGCGAACGGTATGAAAAGCTTGTGTTTTATGTGGAAGACGGCTACCTGAAAACAGAGCAGGATGTACCGGACTATGTTATGGACGGTCTGGTCATCGCGTACAAATCCTATCTGGCCCAGGAGGAGATGCTTTCCACCGCTTCCCAGCCGGCACCCCGTATGCCCCAGCGAAAACCGATGCCGGAAAGCCAGTGGAATACGGGTGAAGGTTACGGCAGCGGAAACACGACCAGTGGTTTCGGACGCCGGAACAGGAATCCTTTCGGGGGATTTTAAGTTAGTACTGATTTGACCGGTTTACTGTTTAAGCCCGGTAAACGTAAAATTTTGCCTGCCTGATACCGTGTTTTCAGAAGGCGGGGACATACTGAAATATATTCGGGAGATACCATGAGCGAATTAAAAGAAAAAATAGAAAAACGGCGTACCTTTGCCATCATTTCACATCCGGACGCCGGTAAAACGACCTTAACCGAAAAATTGCTGCTGTACGGCGGCGCTATTCACCTGGCAGGCAGTGTAAAAGCCAGAAAAGCAAATAAGCATGCCGTTTCCGACTGGATGGAAATTGAAAAGCAGCGCGGTATTTCTGTTACGTCTTCGGTGCTGCAGTTCGATTACCAGGGCTATCGCGTCAATATTTTGGATACACCCGGCCATCAGGACTTTTCGGAAGACACGTACCGCACTCTGATGGCGGCTGACAGCGCTGTCATGCTGATTGACGCAGCCAAAGGCGTGGAACCCCAGACCAAAAAGCTGTTCTGGGTCTGCCACAGCCGTCACCTGCCGATTTTTACCTTTATTAACAAGCTGGACCGTTTCGGCCGGGAACCTCTTGACCTGATGGAAGAAGTGGAAAAGATTCTGCAGATCAAGGTGTATCCCATAACCTGGCCGGTGGGCCTGGACGGAAAATATAAAGGCGTGTATAACCGCCTGACCAGAGAGGTTTCGTTATTTAAAACGGATGCCAGCCATGGCAGTAAGTAACTGGAAGAATTTTCCGCGGACATCGATGATCCCCGCATTAAGGAAATGATCGGAGATGAACTGTTCGAAGCACTGCTGGGCGATATCGAGTTACTGGACATGGCAGGGGAAGAGTTCCATATCGAGGACGTATTAAAAGGGGAACTTACACCCATGTTCTTCGGCAGCGCCATGACCAACTTTGGTGTGCAGGAGTTTCTTGAAAAGTTTCTGGAAATGTCACCGGCGCCCCAGCCCCGCACACTGTTAAATGGTGATGTACTGGAACCTGACAATCCGCTGTTCAGCGCCTTTGTTTTTAAGATTCAGGCCAATATGAACCCGGCACACCGGGACCGCATCGCGTTCATGCGCATCTGCTCCGGCGAATTTGATAAAGGCATGACAGTGTATCATGCCCAAAGCGGTAAGCCTGTAAAGCTGGCCCAACCACAACAGTTTTTAGCGCAGGAACGTACCATTGTAGAAAAGGCGTACCCCGGCGACATCATCGGTTTGTTTGATCCGGGCATCTTCGGTATCGGCGACAGTCTCAGTGATGATAAGCTGAAACTGCGTTTTGAAGATTTTCCCGTGTTCCCGGCAGAAATTTTTGCCCGGGTGCAGCCAAAAGATTCCCTGAAACGAAAACAATTTGAAAAGGGGATCCTCCAACTTTCCCAAGAGGGCGCCGTGCAGGTGTTCACTCAAAAACATGTGGGGCTGGAAAGTTTTATCGTCGGCGTAGTGGGACAGCTGCAGCTGGAAGTACTGGAATACCGTCTGAAGAATGAATACAACGCCCAGCTTGTGATGACTCAGCTTCCCTTTACCGTAGCCCGCTGGGTCTATGCGGAAAAGCCGGAAGACATTGAAAAGCTGCGGGGTCTTGACAACGGCATGCTTGTGTATGATAAAAAAGACCGCCCGGTTATCCTGGTGAACAACGAATGGGCACTGAACTGGATTCTGCAGCGCAACCCGGGACTGGAATTTCTGGTCGTACCTTCGGATAAGGCGAGAGTATAAACATGGAAGAGATTGCAACGATTTTAGGTGTTCCTGTGGTACCGTATACCATGGACGAAGCAGTAATGAAACTGACCCAGGACACGCTGAAGAACAAACGAAACTTTGTAGTCACTGCCAATGCGGAAATTATCATGATGGCACAGGACGACAAAGAATACAAAACACTGTTGTCGGAAACTGCGGATTTAATCCTTCCGGACGGAGCCGGAACGGTATGGGCTGGCAACTATCTGGGTTATACCATACCGGAGCGGGTTGCAGGCTACGATTTATATCTGCGTCTTCTGGAAGAGGCGGCAAAGAAAAAGCTCCCCGTGTACTTCTTCGGCGGCAAGCCCGGCATTGCGGAAGAAGCAGCGGAGGAAGGTAAGCGCCGCTGGCCCGGCCTGAACGTAGCCGGCTGCCGCAATGGCTATTTTTCGTCCGAAGAAGAAACGGAAATTATTAAAGGCATCAATCGCAGCGGCGCAGCCATGCTGTTCGCTGCCTTAGGTGCGCCCAAACAGGAAAAGTGGTTAGCAAAGTACAGGGAAGAGTTGAAGCCATGTTTACTGATGGGCATCGGCGGCAGCTTTGACGTGTTGGCCGGAAAAGTGCAGCGGGCACCCAAGTGGATGCAGGACGCCAAACTGGAATGGCTCTTCCGTCTGATAAAACAACCCAGCCGATTCGGAAGAATGCTGGCACTGCCAAAATTTGTATTTGCGGTTCGCAATGAAAAAGCAAAGAAAAAATAACTAAATATAGTAGACAAATTCGTTTTTACATACTATAATGTACAAGTTAATGTTGGTGTAGAAATTTTACCGATATTACGCAGGATACATTTTCCGGTACGAGGCGGAGGAGGGAACGCGTAGTAAGACCTACGCGGACCGACGACAACGAAGTACAGGGAAATTTAGACCAGTAAGGAAAGGAGGCCGCTTATGCATATCGTAAGACAAGGATACCCCTTCATTGCCGGCGCACTGGTGCTGGCAGTAGTCTGCTTTATCGCATTCGGAATTCACATTGCGGTAATTCCGGTAGTGCTGGCCTGCTATTTTGCATATTTTTTCCGTAATCCGGAACGAATCGTCAATCCGGACCCGTCCCTGTTATATTCTCCGGCCGATGGAACCGTCATGGGCGTAACGGAGTTTTATGATGAGGAGTTTTTAAACGCAAAGGCCAAAAAGGTTACCATTTTCCTTTCGGTCTTCAATGTACATGTGAACCGGAGTCCGGCGGAAGGAACTATAAAATTCCAGCGGTACACGGTAGGAGAATACCTGCCGGCCTTTAATAAAAAGGCAGCCTTTGAAAACGAACGGTTCGCCATGGGTATCGAGAATGACCGTATGAAAATTCTGGTCATCCAGATTGCCGGCATTCTGGCCCGGCGTATCGACAACTGGGTAAATCTGGGCAACCATCTGGACCAGGGGGAAGTGTACGGTATGATTAAATTCGGTTCCTGTACGGAACTGGTCGTGCCTGCCGATGTGGAAATCCTTTGCAAAAAAGGGGATAAGGTGAAAGGCGGCATTACGGTATTGGGCCGTACAAACTAACCGGGAAGTTTGACACGCTTCCGCTAACAGCATCTCGAAGCTTGGGAGGACATTCGCGTGAATTATAAACGCATCGTGCCTAACACCATCAGCGGTATCAGTTTAGTGTTGGGCGTTTTTTCCATTTTTTATACGCAGGAACAGAATTATTTTATGGCGGCCGTCTGTATCGTCCTGTCCGTTGTGGCGGATTCGTTAGACGGAAGGGCGGCCCGTGCCTTGGGTGTGCAGGGTCCCTTCGGGGTAGAGATGGATTCCCTTTGCGATCTGGGAGCCTTTGGTGTGGCGCCTGCGATTTTAATTTATCAGTTCGCCTTGACAGACCTGGGCTGGTGGGGTAAAATAATCGCCGGACTGTACACGTTCTTCGGCGCCATGCGGCTGGCCCGCTTTAATGTGAACACCTCTGTGGTGCACGGGTATTTCCAGGGTATGCCGATTCCGGCAGGAGCCTGCTGTATCGCCACCTATGTGATTTCCGGATTTAATTTTACGCCCGTTGCGGCAGGCGTCATGACGCTGGCAGTCGCCCTCATCCTGTACAGCAACGTAAAGTTTCCGGATTTTAAGGGAAAGGGCAATCCCATGTACCGCTATCCCGTGATTGTTGCGGTTTTGATCGGCGCGTATCTGTTGTGGCAAAAGCCTTCCGGCTGGCCTTTTGTAGGTATGTTTACCTATTTTATCGCCGGTGTGATAAATGCAGTGTATTGTATGTTGTTTGTAAAAGAAGAATAAGGGTTTGTGAAAGAAGAATAAGGAAAGGATAGGGTGGATAGGTCCAAATGCATTTTAATTACGATGTGGTGATGATCCCACTCCAGTTGATCATCGTGTTCTTTACCATTTATTATTTCGTCGTATCCTGGTTCGGTCTCTTCGGCAAAATGAGAGAGACGAAACAGTTCCCGGAAAAAAGTACCTTCGCGCTGATCGTCTGTGCGCATAACGAGCAGCAGGTCATTGCCAAGCTGGTGGAAAACCTGAAGCAGCTGAACTATTCCGACAAGTTATACGACATCTTCGTCGTGGCAGATAACTGCGTGGATAAAACCGCAGAAGCTGCCCGCAACGCCGGCGCCATTGTGTATGAACGTTTCAGCGAAACGGGGAAGGGCAAAGGCTTTGCCATGGA
>JAFSOW010000046.1 GCA_017443165.1 Acidaminococcaceae bacterium
AGAGCAAGGCGTTTCATAAAATTCATAAACACCCGGAACTTAAGTTCCCCCTCTGACATCCTGTTGAAGCCCTTTAAAATGCTTATCACAAGCAGCAGTGTGTCCAGCAGGCTCCAGACAATACCGCAGCCGACCCCTGTCAGCGCAGATTTCAACAGCAGGGCGACACCCACAATCACCGCCGCCGCTGCATAAACCTGGCGCTTATAAAGTCCGGCCAGCGCCACGACGATCTCGCGTTTGTCCATTCCCTGAAAGCTGAACATGTTGCTCCTTGTGCGCGGGAGTATACCCCAACGGCGATTGTATTCCAATCAACACAATTGCGTCTCCAGGGCATACCTCAACCCAAAATACAACCTATAAATCAACTGTATTTTACAATAAAATCGGCATTTTGCCAACACCTTTTTGAAAAATGTGTAAATTTTTTACCCTGACCGGAAAAACTTGCGCAACGGTTTTCACAAGCCGTCCTCTTCTTTAGTTATGACAGGTCATAAAAAGGTGGCAGTCACCGTATAACGTATTAAATCAACAACCTTTAAATTCCTCCGGGGGCGCTACCGGATATCCCTTTGCCGACAGGACAGCCCGCACGATCCGTTCACAGGCCCGGCCGTCCCCGTAGGGATTCACCGCTTCTGCCATGGAACGGTAATAAGCAGGGTCTTCCAGCAGCCGGCAAGTCTCTTCCTTCACCACGTCATACCCTGTGCCCGTCAGTCGGACCGTACCCGCGGTCACCGCTTCCGGACGCTCCGTGGTATCCCGCAGCACCAGCACGGGCTTGCCTAACGCCGGCGCTTCCTCCTGGATGCCTCCGCTGTCCGTCAGGACGATATCCGCATGGTTCATCAGGTTGGCAAAAGGTTCGTAGTCCATAGGTTCCGTCAGGTACACCCTGTCGGTACCCGCCAGTTCCGCCTGCACCACTTCCCGCACTTTGGGATTCTTGTGAACGGGGAAGATGGCCGCCGCTTCCGGATGCTGTTCCAACGTTGTTTTCAACGCCCGGTATACCTGCCGCATGGGTTCCCCCAGATTCTCCCGCCGGTGGGTGGTCATGAGGATCAGGCGTTTGCCGCTGGCCAGCGCCTGCATAATGACCGGATCGTCGAACACAAAATCCTTCTGCACCGTGGTATTCAGCGCATCGATGACCGTATTTCCTGTCACAAAAATATGGCTTTCCGGCACATTTTCCCTTAACAGGTTCTCCCGGCTCACCGCCGTGGGAGCGAAATGGAAATCCGCCAGGGAACCGGTCAGCTTCCGGTTCATTTCTTCCGGGTAGGGAGAAAACTTGTTGCCGGTACGCAGACCTGCCTCCACATGCCCCAGTTCAATCTGGGCGTAATAGGCCGCCAGTGACCCGGCAAACGTTGTTGTGGTATCGCCGTGGACCAGAATCAGGTCCGGCTGCGCTTTGGCAATGACCTCTTTCAGCCCCAGCAGCGCCTTCACCGTAATGTCGTACAAGGTCTGCCCGCTGGTCATGATGTTCAGGTCGTAATCAGGCTCTACAGCAAAAAGGCGCAGCACCTGGTCCAGCATCTCCCGGTGCTGGGCTGTGACCGCCACAACAGGTTCGATATAATCCGTATATTTCCGCATCTCCAGCACCAGCGGACACATTTTGATGGCTTCCGGCCGGGTGCCGAATACTGTCATGATTCTCAGTTTCTTCAAAGCAAGACCTCCTCACTCAGGGGTTCCGTAAAATACCTATCTTCTTTGCGCCCAAAGCCACCGCGATCACAATCACAACGATCACCGCAGCCGCAACATACACATTGGCCATGGCCAGCACAAATGCCCCCAGGCTCAGGATGATGCTGATGGCATACATCAGCAGCACCGCCTGTTTCTGGGTCAGTCCCAGCGCCAGCAGCCGGTGGTGCAGATGCCCCTTGTCCGGCTGGAAGATCGGCTTGCCGTTGCTGTAACGGCGCAAAATGGCAAAGGCCGTATCCATGATCGGCAGTCCCAGGGCAACCGCCGGCACGATCAGCGCGATGGTAGCCGCAGTCTTCACCGCGCCTAAAATCGCAATTGCCGCCAGCATATAGCCGATGAACATGCTGCCCGTATCCCCCATAAAGATGGTGGCCGGATTAAAATTATAATGGATAAAACCAAAAATACCTCCGGCCAGCGCCGCCGTCAGAGTCGCCACGGGATAATATCCCTGATGCACCGCCACCAGGATGATGGTAATGGAAGCGATGCCGGACACACCGGCCGCTAGTCCGTCCAGCCCGTCGATCAGATTGACCACGTTAATAAAGCTGATGACCCAGAAAATCGTAAACGGTATAGAC
Source organism: Acidaminococcaceae bacterium (assembly GCA_017443165.1). Classification (GTDB taxonomy): domain Bacteria; phylum Bacillota; class Negativicutes; order Acidaminococcales; family Acidaminococcaceae; genus Succiniclasticum. Next base: position 2,325 of record JAFSOW010000046.1, read on the forward strand.
AGATATTCCAGATAGAAGTAACCGCCCAGCGGATTGTTCAGCCACTCGATCTTTATATCAAAGGCCACCAGGATACAGGCAGCCATAATCTGTCCCAGCAGCTTCACTTTGGCAGGCAGGGAATACTTGTCGTCCAATATGCCCACGATTACGATCCAGGCGCCGCCCAGCAGGATTCCCATCAGATCCCGTGTAATGGGCAGACTGCAGACAACCGCAAGGACACAGGCCAGAAAAATAGCCAGTCCCCCCAGTCTGGGCATGATATGGGTATGCACTTTTCTTTTATCAGGTTTATCCACTGCCCCGATGGCAAAAGCCAGCTTCTTAACATAGGGTGTCAACAGAAAACTGGCCAGCAGGGCAATGACAAAAGCTAAAATATACAAACAACAGACCTCTTCCTATTTTTGTTCCGCGTCCAGCACTTCCACCCGGATCCCGGAACCTGCCAGCATATCCTCCGCCAGCTTGTCGGGGTAAGGATCTTTAAACACGATCCGCTCAATGCCCGCGTTGATCAGGATCTTCGTACACACGACACAGGGCTGGTTCGTGCAGTACAGAGTACCGCCTTCTACCGAAACGCCATGAACCGCAGCCTGTACTACCGCGTTCTGCTCTGCATGGATCCCCCGGCACAGCTCATGGTTCTTGCCCGAAGGCACATGCAGCTGTTCCCGCAGGCAGCCCACTTCCCCGCAGTGGGGCATTCCCTTGGGCGTGCCGTTGTAACCGGTAGCAAGAATCTGTTTGTTTTTCACGATGACTGCGCCAACGCTGCGGCGCAGGCAGGTGGAACGTTTGCTGACCACCTGGGCAATTTCCATAAAATAATGATCCCAGTCCGGCCTTACTTCACTATTATTGCTCATTATAATCCTCTTAACTCTCCGCTTACAGTGTGCCGAAGACCCGGTCGCCCGCATCTCCCAGACCGGGAAGGATATAGGCTCTTTCATTCAGTTCACGGTCGACGGCAGCCGTGTAAATTTCCACGTCCGGGTGCGCTTCGTTGATAACTTTAATGCCTTCCGGCGCCGCTACCAGCACCATGAGGCAGATGTTATGCAGGCCTTTCTCCTTTAACATGGTAATCGCCGCCGCCGCGGAACCGCCGGTCGCCAGCATGGGGTCTACTACGATGCATTTCGCGTCCATCTGCTTGGGCAGTCCGCAGTAATATTCCACCGGTTTATGGGTCTCCGGATCACGGTACAGACCGATATGCCCTACATGGGCATGCGGAATCATGGCCAGCACGCCGTTCAGCAGTCCCAGCCCCGCGCGCAGAATCGGAATAATGGTCACTTCCCCTTTCAGGCGGGTTCCCGTCATCTTTTCCAACGGAGTCTCGATTTCAAAGGGTTCCGTTTCCCAGTTCTTAGTCACATCGTAAGTCATCAGGGAGGCAATTTCGCCCAGCAGTTCACGGAAATTCTTGCTGTTACAGGTCTTGTCCCGCATCATGGTCAGCTTATGGGCAATCAGCGGATGATCTACTACATGTACGTTCATGGGTAAGGCTCCTTTCATGTAATTAATTTATGTTAAAAATACTTTGCCCGCTCTCCCCCGATCAGGGGCGGACGTGTCCGGGCCGCCGTCAGTATTGCTTCGCCGACGGTTTTCACCCGGAGACGCACCGGCACCGCAACCCGTTTCAGATGCATACCGATCAGCGTCTGTCCGATATCCATGCCTAAATCAGCAGTTACAGATTCCACCACCACCGGATGCGCAAACAGTTCATACGCCCGGCTGGCCGCGCTGCCGCCGGCTTCCGGCACGGGATGCACCGTGACCTGGGTCAGGCCGAAAGCATCCATCGCCGCCTCTTCCACCACCAGCGCCCGGTTCAGGTGTTCACAGCACTGGACCGCAAGATACAGCCCGTGGGCACGGGTCACAGCCAGCAGCGCCGTAAGGATCGCTTCCGCCGTTTCCGGCGAACGGGCCGTCCCGATTTTGGATCCCAGCACCTCACTGGTGCTGCAGCCCAGGACAAAAATCCGTCCCGGTTTCGGCTGCGCCGCCGTGATCAGTTCTTCCGCAGCCGCAGTAACCGCGGCCGCAATCTGTGCTAACTCCATCATTTATTCCTCAACCGCCATAATCTTATTCACCCGGCGTTCATGACGCCCGCCGGCAAATTCCGTATCCAGCCAGGCATCCAGGATGGACAGGGCCAGTCCGGGGCCCAGCACCCGCTCGCCCAGGCAGATGACGTTGGCATTATTATGCTCCCGGCTCATGGTGGCGGAAAACACATCGCCGCACAGAGCCGCGCGGATCCCTTTGACTTTATTGGCCGCCATGGACATGCCGATGCCGGTACCGCAGACCAGGATCCCCCGCTCCGCATTGCCGTCCGTAATCTCCCGGCAGACTTTTACCGCAATGTCCGGATAATCGCAGGATTCCTCCGTATAGGTCCCCGCGTCCGACACCTCAATGCCCCGTTCCGCCAGATGCTGTTTCAGCACTTCTTTCAGGTGGATTCCTCCGTGATCACTGCCGATTACCAGTTTCATGTCCCGCGCCTCCCGTGGATTTACTTGCGATGGCATTCCCAGGGAGACGCTGATTAAATGAGTTTGTGCGATGTCCGAGGGCTTTTTGCGACTGACAAGGAAATGGCCTGAAGGCGCAGCCGTAGCTGCGTTGAGGGACATTGACGCAGTCAGTCACAAAAAGCACCGGTCAGCGTACAGACGAATTAATCAGTGTTTCCCCAGATACTGTGTTATTCCGCAGGCAGTTCCGTATTCATTGCCTGCCGGTTTATGACTTGCCTATTCAATCTATTTTATCACAAAAACAGGTACTGTACCACTTATTGTTTATGAGAACAGAAATTCCGGAAAACCGCTGCCGTTTTTTACGGTTATGCTGCCTTCCTCCGCCTGCAGGATCTGGTAGCCCGCCGCTTTCCGCAGCCGGTTCATCACCGCCAGGCCCAGGCCTTTTTCATCCACGCCCATGGCGATGATCAGTTCCGGCGACACCCTGTCAAAGTCACGCAATACTTCATACAGGTGTTCCGCCAGGTCCGCTTTTCCCTGTCCCCAGGAAAAAATCTCCGCGGTATGGCCGCGGCGCAGGCTTTCCTCCAGCCGTCCTTTCACCGCGTCGTCACACAGGACTCCGATATGCAGCCCCTGTTTCTGCGCCCGCAGGACTGCCTCCGCCAGCCGCTGCGCCGCCAGTGTCCCTTCATACAGGTACATAGGCGCCTTCGGTGCGTAATGCCGGTATTTCATCCCCGGCGCTTTAGGACGCAGGGCCGGGTCCCCGTTGAGGGCGGGATCGATTTCTACCGCCCCAGCCGCTCTTCCAGCATTTCCCGGGTAATACCGCCGGGCCGCAGGATCGTAGGCACGGGAGAGGTTGTATCTACAACCGTGGATTCCACTCCGATGCCGCAGCTGCCGCCGTCCAGAATCCCCGCTACCTTGCCTGTCATATCGTCCGCCACGTCCTTCGCGTTGGTAGGACTGGGCTTGCCCGACACATTGGCGCTGGGCGCCGCGACAGGACAGCCTGCCGCCCGGATGAGAGCCGCCGCCACCGGATGGGACGGCATCCGGATTGCCACCGTGTCCAGCCCGGCCGTCACAATGTCCGGCACCAGTTCAGAGCGGGGCACCACAATGGTCAGCGGTCCCGGCCAGAAGGTATCCATCAGGGCCCGGGCGTTCGCGTTTAATCCGCTTGTTAAAGGATATATCTGTTCGGTATCCGCAATATGCAGGATCAGCGGGTTGTCCGCCGGACGGCCCTTGGCCGCAAATATTTTTGCCACAGCCTCTGCGTTTAACCCGTCCGCCCCCAGCCCGTACACTGTTTCCGTGGGAAAAGCCACCACCTCTCCCGCCGCGATCAGGCCGGCCGCTTCCGCAATGGCAGCTTCCGGATTCTTTTTTACTTCCCAGAACTTTGTTTCCATGACTCTATTCCCCTGCGCAATCCAATTTATCAAAAAAGTTTCTTCACCCATTCCGCTTTGGGACTGCCCGGCCTCGCGGCAAAGACCATCCGGTCAATGCCGGCATAATCGTTCACCACCGCCGTCACCGCAAAGCCCTGTTCACGGCACAGGGCAGCAACGGCTTCCCCCTGGCCGATGCCCACTTCAAAGGCAGCCAG
>JAFSOW010000047.1 GCA_017443165.1 Acidaminococcaceae bacterium
CAGGAACGGGGGCCGATATCGGTAAAGAAACGCAGGTGCGTCAACTCCTGTCCGAACAGGCGCGGATTATGCACTTCCGCGTTCCGGAGCATAAACAGCGGTGCCGGGTTTTCGCAGCCAAAAGGCTCCAACAATTGCAACTCGCGCAAGAAAGACAGGGTCAGTTCCTCCCTGCGGTCCCAGTCTATATCCACTGCAAGATGGGGTTGATAATCCTCCGGTTGAAGATGCTCACTGACAAATTCCGTAAAGTGCTTTTTAAAATCCTCTATCTTCCTGCTTTCCAGGGTCAGGCCGGCTGCCTGGCTGTGACCACCGAACTGAATCAGGTCCGCGGAACAGGCATCTAATGCATCGTACATATCCAAAGGCTGGATGCTGCGGCAGGAGCCTTTGGCTACGTCTCCGCTGACGCTGATTAAAATAACAGGACGGTAATATTTGTCTACCAGCCTGGACGCGACAATGCCGATTACACCGGGATGCCATCCTTCCTGGGCGTCTGAGTCCCACTGCCCCGCCAGCACAATAGCCGGGCCGATGGAAACCTGTTTTTCCAGCAACGCCTCTGCTTCTGCAAAAATCTGACGGCTGATCTCCTGGCGCACCGCATTTTCATCGTTCAGATTGTTGGCCATGCTTTCCGCAGATTCCTCATCTTTCGTTACTAACAGCTCTACAGCCAGCTGGGCATGTTCCAAACGCCCCACCGCATTCAGGCGGGGAGCCAGAATAAAGCCAATCTTTTCAGTAGTAATCGTTTCCTGATAGCAACGACAGACCTGGAGTAATTTTCGAAGTCCTGTAAGAGATGTGGTCTCCATGGCCTTCATGCCCCGTTTGACCAATGCACGGTTTTCATCCTGCAACGGAACGATATCTGCCACCGTACCCAGCGCCACCAGTTCTGTATACTGCTCCCACAGGGTCGCTTCCGGGTTGCGCAGTTTCTCCAACGCCTGGCAGACTTTAAACGCCACTCCCACACCGGAAAGCCCCTTAAATGGGTAACCGCAGTCTGCCTGTTTGGGATTGACAATGGCAAAAGCCATGGGCAATATTTCCGGTGGGCGGTGATGGTCCGTAATAATGATATCCATCCCACGGGGTGCTTCCGCCACTTCCCTGACGCCGCTGATCCCACAATCCACCGTAACGACCAGCGTGATACCTTCCTCATACAAAGACTGCAGTGCTTCCTTGTTCAGTCCGTAGCCTTCCCCTTCCCGTTTGGGAATATAGGTGCTGACGTTTGCACATAATCCGGTCAAGTACAAATACAGTAACGAGCTGGCTGTAATGCCGTCCACATCATAATCGCCATACACGGCAATCCGTTCACGGGCCTCCACTGCCTGCAGAATCCGTTCCGCAGCCAGCCGCATATCTTTCATCAGAAAAGGATCGTAGTACGTGTCCTTTTTGCCAAATAAAAACTCCCTGATTCCGTTTTCTTCCCGCAGTCCGCGGTTCCAAAGAATCCCCGCCGTTACCGGGGATATCCCCACCTTTGCGGCCAGCGCTTTCATTTCTTCCCGGTCGTAGTGCTTTAAATCCCAATACTTGTAGCGTTTCATACTGTACAATTATCCTCTCCGTACGCCCACTCCTCTTGCGGCTTTTGCGCCAGGTATTTCTTTTTGTTATTGACTTGCTGTTAAACTGACAGAGTGAAGCAACTTTTAAATTTATAAACACTTTTGGCTATTATAATATTTTACCCAAATTTCGGAGTACTGTCAATTAAAAGCCCGTATTAATGCGGTTTCCGATATAAAAACAGCTTAATATCTGCCGCATATTACGGGCCATGACGCCAGACCTGTCAAAATATCCGTCCCCTGTTATTTGCGGCAGAAAAACCAAAAGACTGCGGCAGGCGCCGCAGTCTTGCTTATCTCCCGGCTCTTTACCGGTACAGATCCCCTACACGGTCGTACACCGGCATAAATGTATCCAGAAAATAGGGAGTGTACTTTTCTTCCCCGCCGTTGTCCCACTCTGCAAGGGCATTGATGAGAGTCCCCATCTTCCCTATAAACTCACGGATATCATTTTTGGCATTGACGGAAGCAGCAGAATTTTCCAAATTGATGCTCGCGTCATTCAGCCGCTGCATCAGGGCCTTGCAGGCAGAAATCCGTTGTGCCGGCGAAGGAGCCTTGTCATTCGGGCCGTTGGGGTACATGGACTCCATCAGCCGCTCAATATCGTCATAAATCCGGTCCAATGTAATCAGCAGCAGACTGGTGTTTTTCTGTTTTTCCTTCACGACAGACATCGGACCTACATAATCCATATGCACGTACCGGTCCCAGCCGTTGCAAAGGCGCACATGGGCCCATTTTCCGCCTCCCTCTACGCCCAGCAGGGTCACCGGCTCCCCAAAACGGTAGCTCGCAATTGCTTCAATATTTGTATTCGGCTCGTCCCGGATCCACACGTTCCGGCCGGTAATGTAATACGTTTGCCCCACGACAGGATTCCCCCCGGTGGGAAACGCCTCGGCGGTCAGTCCATTTAAAAACAAAACCGAGAACAATAGAACCAACAGGATTATTTTTCTCATGCGTACCCCTCCTCCGAACCATGCTTGTTCCCAATCATACAAGCCATTCTTTTATTGAAATCATTATAACACAAGCTTTCTCAAATTGACACAATAAAGTCAGACTGAAAAAAAGAAGATCAGCCCTGCAACGGGTCGATCTTCTCAGGTAGTTTAATTATTGTTGGTGCCGCTGGCCGGAGTCGAACCGGCACGCCCGCAAAGGCGCTTGATTTTGAGTCAAGTGCGTCTGCCAATTCCGCCACAGCGGCACATAGATACGGAACAAAACTATATTATCATTGCGTATTCAGTTTGTCAATGAATTTTTTATGTTCAAACAATCCCGTTTTGATGCAGTCGTTTCCACAAAAGCACAGCCGCAATCACACCGAGAAGCGCCGTCGTCCACTGGGGAATACCCATGGATATCTGCAACAGATTCTTTACCTGCCGGGGCACATGGAACAGATTACAGACGATGCCCGTGCAAGACCACAGGGTCACCGCTTTCAGCAACGGCGCAAACACATAATGCTTCCACTGTTTCTGCTGCTTCACCACCAGACAGAAAACCAGATTACCCAAAAATACTACTGCCACCATCGGCAACAAGGACAAATGCCCCTGAAGGAATGCAAAAAGCGGAAGAAGAAAACAGATGATACCTGCATACAATATACCGCTCCCCCACACAGCAAAACAAAGGCAGAG
>JAFSOW010000048.1 GCA_017443165.1 Acidaminococcaceae bacterium
ATAGGGCCTGAGCAAACCACCCGTTCAACGGGTGGTTTTGATTCAATACAGAGATAAAAACCGCTTCTGAAACGTATATTCTTAATATTATAGAAAAGATAAAACGCTAAAGGTATCTTTATTCAACATTTTTTGGTATAATATGTACAGTGGATAAATCTGTGCGTAAGGGGATGATTCAATGCAGAGAACAGAGTGCCTGGCTATGATACTGGCAGGCGGTAAAGGAAGCCGTTTGGGAGTTTTGACTAAAAATGTGGCGAAACCGGCGGTACTGTTTGGTGGCAAGTACCGGATTATTGATTTTACATTAAGTAATTGCCGTAACTCCGGAATTAATACAGTGGGTATCTTAACCCAGTACCAGCCGCTTGAACTGAACTGGTACATCGGAAACGGCAGCAGTTGGGATCTGGATTCCGAACATGGAGGGGCGTTTATCCTGCCTCCCTATATGAACGACAAGGACTCTTCCAACTGGTATCAGGGGACGGCAGATGCAATTTACCAAAACCTGAATTTTATGGACATGATTGACCCGGAATATGTATTGGTCTTATCGGGTGACCATATCTATTCCATGGATTATGCAAAAATGCTGGCTTTCCATAAAAAACACAAAGCAAAAGCCACGGTAAGCACAATTCAGGTACCGTTGTCGGAAGCCTCCCGGTTTGGCATCATGAATACAGATCCAAACCTTCGGATCAGAGAATTTGAGGAAAAACCGAAAAATCCGAAAAGTACGCTGGCTTCCATGGGGATTTACATTTTTAACAAGGAAGTGCTGAAAGAGTACCTGATTGCAGACGCAGAACGGAAAGACTCAGACCACGATTTCGGGAAAAATGTAATCCCTGCCATGCTGAATGATAAGTTGCCTGTATTTGCATATCCGTTTGAAGGGTATTGGAAAGACGTAGGAACCTTTGAGAGCCTTTGGCAGGCAAATATGGATCTGCTGGCAGATGATCCGCCGTTGAGCCTGAATGACCCGAACTGGCGTATTTATGCCGGCAATCATTCTTATCCTCCGCATTATGTGGGACCCCAGGGCCAGCTGCAGAGTTCGCTGGTGGGCGAAGGCGCGGCTATTTCCGGCAAGGTTTCCCATTCGGTTATTTTCTATAATGTGGTAGTTGAAGAAGGGGCGAAGGTCACCAATTCGGTGATCCTGCCGGGAACCGTAGTCGAGAAAAATGCAGTAATAGACAGGGCAATCATCGGAGAACGTTGCCGCATCTGTGCCGGAGTAGAGATTCAGGGAACCAATACAGAGGTTGCCGTATATGGGAATGACGAAACGGTAAAAGCGGCAGCAAAAGGAAAGGGGGCAAAATAAAATGTCAGATATTTTAGGATTAATTAATTTACAGTGCCCCAATACGATGAAAGAACTGAGTGAAAAACGGCCGCTGGCTTCCGAACCCTTTGGTGCCAAGTTCCGTCTCATGGACTTCGCGCTGAGCAATATGGTCAATGCGGGAATTGATACCGTCGGCCTGATTCTGCCGTTCCATTCCCGTTCCGTACTGGACCATGTGCGTTCCGCAAAAGAATGGGACCTGGCCCGTAAGCAGCATGGCCTGTATTATCTGCCCATGGACGAGGAAGAAGAAATCCGGAATCCCCAGGAGGGGGATATTTACAGTTATTACAAAAACCTGCGCTATGTGGAAGCCGGCCAGCGCAGATATCTGCTGCTTTCCGGCTGCGATGTGGTAGCCAATATCAATTATGAAGAGGTGCTTCATTTCCACCGCAAGCATAATGCGAATATTACCCTTGTTTATAAAAAACAGGATGCGGATTGCCAGGGCGAAGGTTATGTGCTGAAAACAAAGGCGAACGGACATGTTACCGGCATGAAAAAAGCCGAAGGCGTTAAAAAAGATGAAAATCTGTTTTTGGGCGCCGTACTGATTGACTGTGAACTGTTCCTCCGGATGATCCGCAGGGCAAATTTCGGCGGCAAATGGAAATTCTTTAATGAAGTGCTGGCGGACAATGTGGACAATCTGCGTATTTTCGGTTTTTCTGTAAAAGGCTATGCCAAACGGATTAATTCCATTGACAGCTATTTCCAGTCCAGCATGGACATGCTGAAACTGGATAACTGGCGGGAAATTTTCCATCAGGATAACCGGATTTATACAAAAATCAAAGATGAAGCTCCGGCAAAATACATGGAAGAAGCCCGTGTTACCAATTCCCTGGTGGCCAATGGCTGCATCATTGAGGGCACGGTGGAAAACAGTATTCTTTTCCGCAAGGTGCGGGTAGGCCGCAACGCCGTAATCCGCAACAGTATTATCATGCAGAACACCAATATCGGGGAAGACGCGAACCTGAATTATGTCATCTGCGACAAGGACCGGGATATTCAGCCGGAAGCGGTTTTAGAAGGAACAGAAAAGGAACCATTGTGTGTCATTAAACACGAGGTACGGTAATTATCAGACTATGCGAACCTGGAAATCGAAAAAAGAGTTTAAAGAATTATTTGTTAAAAAAGCGGAAGTCCTGTTTGAAAAGTCAGTAAAAGAGTTATCCCGTAAAGAGGTATACCAGATTATTGCCACCATGATCAAAGATCTGGTGACAGATGAATGGATCCAAACGGAAAAAATCTATAATCACAAACGGGTCCGCCAGGTTTACTATTTTTCCATTGAATTTTTATTAGGACGTCTCCTGAATACCAATCTGCTGAACTGCGATATGGAAAACTTATGCCGCAACGCGTTGCAGGATTTTGGTTTTGATCTGGAGGAAATTTTCCCGGAAGAGCCGGATCCCGGTCTGGGCAACGGCGGGTTAGGGCGCCTGGCTGCCTGTTATATTGATTCCATGGCGGCCCTGCAGCTGCCGGGTCACGGATGCAGCATCCGGTATCAATACGGGTTGTTCGACCAGCGCATCATTGACGGACAGCAGGTTGAGCTGCCGGATGCCTGGCTGCGCAACGGCTTCCCCTGGGAAACAAAAAAATCAGATAAAGCGGTAGACGTCCGCTTTGGCGGTCATGCTTATATGCGCCCCGGAAAAGGGGGAACCCTGGTCTGTGTACACGAGCATTATAATACGGTCCGGGCTGTGCCTTACGATGTTCCGGTGCTGGGGTACCAGAACCATACGGTGAACACGTTACGCCTCTGGAAAGCGGAGTATACGCGGGAAAATATGTACGGCCAGCTCCGTTACGGTGATTACCGCAAGGCCCTGCAGTATAAGGACCAGGCCCAGCAGATTTCCCGTTTCCTGTATCCCAACGATTCGACATATGAAGGCCGCAAACTGCGGCTGATGCAGGAATACTTCTTTGTTTCCGCGGGTCTCCAGAGCATTATGCGGCATTATAAAAAGCATTATGGATCACCGAAATTATTTGACCGGTACATTGCGCTGCATATCAACGATACCCATCCGGCCCTGATCATCCCGGAACTGATGCGCATCTTAATGGATGAGGAAGGCCTGAGCTGGGAAGATGCCTGGCGTATCACTACGAACTCCGTAGCCTATACCAACCATACCATCCTGCCGGAAGCGTTGGAACGCTGGTCCATACCTATGTTCCAGGAACTGCTGCCACGTATTTTCCTGATTGTAGACGAAATCAACAGGCGCTGGCTGGAAGCCGTGCAACAGCGTTTCCCCGGCCAGGAAGACAAAGCCCGGGAGGTAGCGATCCTCTGGAACAATCAGGTGCATATGGCCAGTCTGGCAGTGGTTGGGAGTCACAGCATCAACGGTGTGGCCAAACTGCATTCTGAAATTTTGAAGATTAACACATTAAAACCGTTTTATACCTGGTTCCCGGAACGGTTCAACAACAAGACCAACGGTGTAACCCACCGTCGCTGGCTGATTGAATCGAATCCCCAGTTAACGGAACTTATCTGTGATACCATTGGGAAAGACTGGATCCACGCTCCGGAAAAACTGCTGGCGCTGGAACCCTTCGGTAATGATGCGGCATTCCGGGAGCGGCTGGCTGAAGTAAAGCAGAAACGTAAAGAAATTCTGGCAGAGTATCTGCATAAAGAAAGAAATATTACGATAAATCCCCACTCCATCTTCGATATCCAGATCAAACGGATGCATATGTATAAACGGCAGCTGCTGAACATTTTGCATGTGTATCATCTGTACCGGCAGCTGGTGGAGAATCCCGGTATGGATATCGTCCCCCGGACCTTTATTTTCGGGGGCAAGGCGGCGGCCAGTTATGGGGAAGCGAAAATTACTATCCAGCTGATTAATACCGTGGCCAGGCTCATTGACCAGGACTACCGGGCGGCCAGAAAACTGAAAGTGGTGTTCCTGGAGAACTATAATGTGTCTCTGGGACAGAAATTGTTCCCCGCTGCTGACGTCAGCGAACAGATTTCCACCGCCAGCAAGGAAGCCTCCGGTACCGGCAACATGAAATTTATGTTTAACGGCGCCATTACCTTGGGCACTATGGACGGAGCCAACGTGGAGATCCATCAGGAAGTCGGGGACGAGCACAGCGTGATTTTCGGCCTGCGGGCGGATGAAGTGCAGCGGTATTATCAGCAGGGCGGCTATTCTTCCTGGGATATTTATAACAGTGATGCGGATGTCCGCCGCGCCCTGGAAGTAATGGAAGAAAATCCCATGTTCGGACAGCTGCGGGAAGCGTTGCTGGACCGCAATGACGAATTCTTTGTATTGAAAGATTTTAAATCCTATTGTGCTGCCCAGCAGGAAATCGAACGGCGTTACCGGGATGCGGACGGCTGGTTCCGTTCCAGTACCGTGAACATCGCCCATGCGGGACATTTTTCCAGCGACAGGTCCATTCAGGAGTATGCGGACGATATCTGGAATCTGGATGCAGTAAAAATTTAAGGCGACGGTTTTAAGAGAGTGCAGACTGCCCGGGACAATACATCAGCCGGGAGAACAGGAAGACTGACGGCTGATGCCCGGGATACTCTTTTAATCAGCGTTGCCTTGGACAAAAATGAAGAAGTAACGAGGAAGTATTATGCGAATCAGTGCGGTTGACGCTTACAGCGCCTATCTTTTTCATCAGGGAACCAATTACAGCAGTTACCGGCTGTTTGGCGCCCATTTAACCAGCTGGAAACAACAGTCCAGCGTCCGCTTCTGCGTCTGGGCGCCCCATGCCCGGGCTGTCAGCGTGGTGGGGGATTTTAACGGCTGGGATGTGAAAGCGAATCCGATGGAGAAGGCGAAACAGGGCATCGGGATCTGGGTTGCCTATGTACCGGGGCTGAAAGAAAATTCAACCTACAAATATGCAATTGAAACGGCTTCGGGAGAGGTTATTTTAAAAAGCGACCCCTACGGGTTTGCTGCGGAACTGCGCCCGAATACCGCTTCCATTGTGAAGAACCTGCATTACCAGTGGCATGACAAGGCGTGGCAGAAAAGCAGGAAGGATTATGATTCCTACCATAATCCCATGCTGATTTATGAGGTTCACCTGGGATCCTGGAAACGTGACGCGGCGGGTAAGGTGATGACTTACCGGGACATTACGGAGCCGCTGGTACAGTATGTGAAAGAAATGCACTATACCCATGTGGAACTGATGCCCCTGTGCGAGTACCCGTATGACGGCTCCTGGGGTTATCAGGCAACCGGATATTTTGCCGCAACCAGCCGCTACGGCTCGCCGGAAGATCTCATGTACCTGATAGATACGCTGCACAAAAATAAAATCGGCGTGATTTTAGACTGGGTGCCGGGACATTTTTGCAAGGACGCCCACGGTCTGCGCCATTTTGACGGGGAGCCACTGTACGAGTCCGGGAATCCCATTCTGGCGGAAAACAAAGACTGGGATACCATGAACTTTGATTACGGCCGGCCGGAGGTGCAGAGTTTCCTGATCTCCAGCGCCTGCTTCTGGCTGGAGCAGTTCCATCTGGACGGGCTGCGGATCGACGCCGTGGCCAATATGTTATATCTGGATTACGGGAAAAAACAGGGAGAGTGGCAGGCGAACAAATACGGCGGACGGGAAAACCTGGAAGCAGTGGATTTCCTGCGCAAACTTAATACAGCCGTATTTAAAAATATTCCCCAGGCCCTGATGATCGCGGAAGAATCCACGTCCTGGCCTATGGTCTCCGGACCGGCGGACAAGGGCGGGCTGGGTTTCAACTATAAATGGAACATGGGCTGGATGAACGATATGCTCCGGTATATGGCGATGGACCCCCTGTTCCGGAAAGG
>JAFSOW010000049.1 GCA_017443165.1 Acidaminococcaceae bacterium
CGTCGCAAATCTTCCGTTGCCCGTGTCCGCCTGGTACCGGGTGAAGGCAAAGTGGTCATCAACGGCCGCGAAATGAACGATTATTTTGGTCTGGAAACCCTGAAACTGATTGTAAACCAGCCTCTGGAACTGACCGAGACCAAAGATAAATACGACATTCTTGTTAACGTAATCGGCGGCGGTATCTCCGGCCAGGCCGGTGCTATCCGTCACGGCATCAGCCGTGCTCTGTGCAAGGTTGACGAAGAATATCGTCCGGCACTGAAAAAAGCAGGCCTGATGACCCGCGATCCCCGCGAAAAGGAACGTCGCAAATACGGCCTGAAAAAAGCCCGCAAGGCTTCCCAGTACAGCAAGCGTTAATTGCTGCGATTTACAAAAATTTTCCCTGCAATCAAAAGGTTGCAGGGAATTTTTGTTTGATGTATAATAATACTATAGTATTGCGCGGATAGCTCAGCTGGTTAGAGTGCCGTCTTGACATGGCGGAGGTCGTGGGTTCGAGCCCCACTCTGCGCACCATTTTATTTAACAGTGCAGAAAGCAGTTTTCTCCTGATACTGTTAAATAAGCACATGTTAAAATAACAATTTTTAAAATTGGAGGACTTGTTACGATGAAAAAGATTTTAATGATGCTGTTGTTATCATTATCCATTAGTGCAAGCTGCTTTGCAGCGGGCGCCGCAGGGCGGTTTAGCGCTGAGGAAAAAGCTGCGGATGCTTTGGTAGCTGCCCTTACCGGCGGTGAGGCAACCTATGCGCAGGTCAGCAAAAGCTTTAGCAAGGCATTAAAAGAGAAACTTACGGCAGAAAACTTTGCGGCTGTTCAGGACGGGGTGAAGAAACAGATCGGCACAATTAAAAATACGAATCTGGTTCTCCTGAATAAACAATACGATTTGCAAAAAGGTTACAGCGGAGTAGACGAACTGGTGTACTTTGGAACCGTGGCAAGGGATAAATTCGCAAGGATTTTTGTTTCGTTTGTTGAAGAAAACGGTTCGCCAAAAGTAATAGCTTTCCAGGTAACCCCGATTGAACCGCAGAAGAACGCACCCGCAAAATAATAATTTGAGAAACTGACAATGAAAAATTACACCGGACAGTTCCTTACGATGGGACATCCGGTGTTTTTTCATAAGTATTGTTATCATGCATACACAAACGAAAGTCACAGTGATATAATTTAAATACAGGACCCCTTTTTGCTATTGATGAGATTTCAGGAAGTGTTAACTGTATGGAACAGTGGAAGCGTAACGTATATATCTGCACGCTGGCAGCGTTTATCACATCGCTGGGCATGAGCCAGCTGGCTCCCATGCTGCCGCTGTATATCCGGTCGCTGGGCGTGGAGGACCCGGGTGAAGTGGCGCGTTGGGCCGGCATCATCTTTGCCATGAATTTTGTCACGCTGGCTATCTTTTCACCTATCTGGGGAAGGCTTTCGGACCGCTACGGGCGGAAAATCATGTGCCTGCGGGCAGTTATTTGGCTGGCCGTTATCAATTTCGGCATGGGCATGGCGCAAAATGTGTATCATCTGGTTGTGCTTCGCCTTATGCAGGGAGCTTTTAGCGGATTCCTGGCCACCGCGATTCCTCTCGTTTCTTCAGAATCGCCGGTCCACCGGGCGGGCTGGGCTTTAGGCGTGTTTTATACCGGTCAGATCAGCGGAGCGTTGCTCGGTCCCCTGCTGGGTGGCTGGCTGGCGGAAACTGTGGGCTACCGCCACACCTATTTTGTGGTGGCATCGCTCTGTCTGCTTAGCAGCCTTGCTATTATGGGTATACATGAGAGCCGCAAAGCTGCCGGTGCAGCGGCAGTGAAAACTTCCAACCGGGAGGCCTTTGCTTCCCTGCCGCGGCCTTCGGCGTTGTTTGGCGTATTTGTTACTACATTTACCTTTCAGTTTTCTCTAATGTGTATCCAGCCGATCCTCACGGTTTATATTGCGGGGCTGGCCCCGCAGTCAGACCACATCGCTCTGATCTCCGGAGCGGTCTTTTCCAGCGCCGGGTTTGCCAGCGCTCTGTTCGGCTCACGTCTGGGTTCCCTTTCTGACCGGATCGGGGCCCAGAAAGTTTTATTCTGTGCACTTCTGACAGCTTGTGTTGTGGCAGTGCCCCAGGCTTTTGTTACGGCTCCCTGGCAGTTAGGTGTTTTACGCTTTATCCACGGTATAGCGGTGGCGGGGCTTATGCCTTCTGTCAACCACCTTATCAAAGAGTTTGTTCCCCAGGAATTCCTGGGCCGCATGTACGGCATCAATCAGTCTTTCCAATTTGTGGGTATGAGCTCCGGCGCTATTTTTGGGGGATTTATTGCAGAACGTTTCGGTATTCCTGTACTGTTTTTCCTGGCGGCTGCCATGCTGTTAGCCAGTGCAGGGCTCTGCTATAAAGTAATTGGGGCAAAGTCCTGAGCATATAAGATATAAAGCAATTTCTTTTTTTGCGTGATGTGTTATAATATATTAGTAAGTTTGAGGTTTTCCTGGAGGGATGATAATGAAAAAGATATTAGTTCTGTGTGTATTGCTGGTTACGTTGTTTATATCTGTTTGCAGCGCGGAACCGGTTTCCAACTATTGCAAACTGGATCAGAGTAAGTGGCTGTGGCTTAGTTCTACGGATTATCAGGGAACGTTTTTTGATTACACAAGTGTAGAAAAAGTTCCCGACAGGAATGAAAAGAAAGTTTGGGTGTGCACGTACACCTGGGTAGACGACGCATTGGGCAAAGGTATGCACTATGTGTTTGTCAGATACGGTATTAATTATGACGATTACACTGCTTATATGGAAAAAGGTGCGGTGCAGGACGAGAATCTGAAAACAATCAGATCGTATGACCAGCTGAAATATAATCCGCAGCCTATCAAACAGGGCACGGTGCTGGATCGTCTGGCTAAACGGGTTGAAGCCCTCGGTAATGAAAGTAAGTAGGTCACAATAAAAACCGGATGCAGGATGAATGCGCATCCGGTATTTGCTTTTCTACGGTTTTTATACCGGTTACGGTTTTAAGGAGACTTTCTTTTCTCTGAAAACTGCAAAAATATGTAGCATAAATAGTGTGATTTAATATATAATATATATAATAAAACAAAAATTACGTTGTACTCAATTTATCTTGCTCCGTAGGTGTGCCGGCGTAACGTACGATATTAATGAAGGCGCCGGGAGAAGGGGCTGAACGTTTAGTGAAAGGTGGGGCGAAGTATTATGGAAAGTAAGAACCGGACAGAGGAACACAGAAAATATCTGGAACTGCTGGTGCGGGAGTTTCCCACCCAGGAGGCGACGATCACCGAAATCATCAATTTGCAGGCCATCATCAACCTGCCCAAGGGCACGGAGCATTTTATGAGCGACCTGCATGGGGAATATGAAGCCTTTTATCACATTCTAAACAACAGCTCCGGTGTCATCCGGGAAAAAGTGGATATGCTGTTTACGGAAACCATGAACGACCGGGACCGCAAAAACCTCTGTACCTTGATTTATTACCCCAAAGAAAAACTGGACATGATGGACAAAGATAATCCGATAACGGAAACCTGGGCGAAAATGACCCTGCGCCGTCTGCTGCGGCTGGCCCGCCTGCTGTCTTCCAAGTACACCCGGTCCAAGGTGCGTAAGGCTATGCCGGAAGGCTTCCGTTATGTGCTGGACGAATTGCTGCACGCGCTGCCGGATGAAGATCAGAACCGGTATGTGTACCATGCCAAGATTTTGGATACGATTTGGGAAACCGGCAGTTTCCGTCCTTTCGTTTATGCACTGACCTATCTGATTAAACGGCTGGCGGTGGATCACCTGCATATCGTAGGCGACATCTATGACCGCGGTCCCTATGCCCATAAAATTATGGACCGGCTGATGGTGCATCACTCCGTGGACGTACAGTGGGGCAACCACGATGTGCTGTGGATGGGCGCGGCGGCAGGCAGTATCCCATGCATCATCAACGTGATCCGTAATAACGTGCGCTATAACAATTGGGAAATCCTGGAAAACGGGTATGGCATCAGTATGCGGGATTTTGTGGTCTTTTCCGCAGATAATTACCGTAAAGATGAAAGCAAGAATGCGCTGGTGAAAGCTATCAACGTGATGCTGTTCAAAGCGGAAGGCCAGGCCATGCTGCGCCATCCGGAATATAAAATGGAAGACCGGCTGCTCTTCGACAAAATCGATCCGGTGAAAGGCATTGCCACGCTGTCGGACGGAACGCAGTATGAAATGAATACCACAGACTTTCCCACCTATGATCCGGAGCATCCCTATGAGTATTCCCCGGAAGAAGAGAAGATTATTGAAGACTGGCAGTGGGATTTCATGAACAGCGAAGCCCTGCAGCGGCATATGGATTTCTTCTTCAGCCACGGGTCACTGTACAAGGTCATGAACGGCAACCTTATGTTCCATGGCGGTCTGCCCATGGACGAGGAAGGCAATTTCCGGGACGTTACCCTGTGGGGTAAAACCCTGAAAGGCCGTGCCTATATGGACTGGGTGGATCACCTGTGCCGCGTCTGCTACAGGCGGCGTAAGCTGGAAGATCAGGATTTCTTCTGGTTTATGTGGATCCATCCCGATTCCCCGGTGACCGGGCGTACTATCAAGACATTTGAACGCAGCTATATCGACGACGAAAGCACCTGGCCGGAGCCGCAGGATCCTTACTACAAGCTGCACCGGAAGAAAGAAATTTGCGAAAAGGTACTCCATGAATTCGGTCTGGATTCACCCCAGTCTCACATCATTAACGGCCACACACCGGTAAAGGTAGCCAAGGGCGATACGCCGGTTCGGGCCGGCGGTAAGGAAATCTGCATTGACGGCGGCTTCTGCAAAGCCTACCAGAAATCTACCGGCATTGCGGGTTATACGCTTATTTTCAATTCCCACGGCATCCGCATCAAGGCCCATTACCCCTTCCAGGATATTGAGCATGTTCTCACCACCAATGCAGACATCGACTCCGTCACCACCCAGGTGGAAATGGAACCCAAGCGGGTGATGATCGGCGACACGGACAACGGCCAGAATTTAAAACAGCAGATTGCCGACCTGACGGATCTGCTGAAGGCGTACAGAGACGGAAAGATTATGGAGAAAAGATAAGGTTTTAAAGAAAGGCCTGAGCAAAACTGTTCCCAATGTTTTGCTCAGGCCTTTTCTTTTTCTTCACTATTTAAGTTAAGGTGGTATTTCAGCAATTTCCCGTATAAACATACTTTAAGTATTTCCGTGCTGCGTCTGCCAGCCGGTACACCCGGGCGGCAGGCGTTTCGTTTCTGTCCACCATGTTCCAGCGGGGGAAGAACTTGCTGACATGCAACGGAATGTCCGGCGAAAGTCCGGCAATCCATTGGGCGATGGCTTCCATTTCTTCCGGGCTGTCATTCTCTTTGGGTACGATCAGCGTAGTCAGTTCTACGTGGGCAATTTTGCATGCTTCCGTAATGAAAGCTTTTACCATTTCCAGGTCGCCGCCCAGCTTTTTGTACCATTCCGGTGTAAAGCCTTTCAGGTCAATGTTGTAGGCGTCCACAATGCCTGCAAGACTCTTTGCGATTTCTACAGAAAAGTTCCCGTTGGTGACCACTACGTTTTTCTGTCCGTTGCGGTGAACCAGCTTGCCGGTGTCACGGATAAATTCCCAGCTTAACAATGGTTCATTGTAAGTAAATGCCACGCCGATGTTATTCCGGTTTTTCAGTTCCAGCGCTTTGGCCGCAATCTGTTCCGGCCTGGCGATAACGGGAGAAAAAGCATCCCGTCCGTTCTGGGAAATGGAAAAATTCTGGCAGAAAGGGCAGCGCAGGTTGCAACCATAACTGCCCAAAGACAAAATCGTCGTACCTGGGTAAAACCGGTTCAGCGGTTTCTTCTCAATAGGATCCAGCGCAAGCGAAGTCAAAAAGCCGTAATTGCCGCAGACATTCTTTCCGTCCTTCAGTGTGCGGACGCGGCAAAAACCGGTTTTGCCTTCCTGCAAAGTACAGTGATGGTGACAGTAGGGACAGGTGTATGACATGATCGATGCTCCTTGTATGGTAAA
>JAFSOW010000050.1 GCA_017443165.1 Acidaminococcaceae bacterium
ATAGCTGGTACTGCCGATATGCGCAATCTGCAGCTGGCTCTGCGGTTCGATATACCAGCCCTTCTTCATGTCTTTCTTACGGCCGTACTCAAAACTGATGCTGCCAAAGACATTATGGTAATCTGCCGACATCCCTTTATTCTGGGAATTGTTTATATCATAGCTGCTTCTGATGCGGCCAACCTTGACTACAATATCACGGTAGTGCCCTTTATCTCCCAGCCAGGTATCAAAGGCAGAGCCCGCCACCCGTTCGTGGTTGCCGGTTCCGTTTACCCGTGTCAGGTTGCTTGAGCCATTGATATAATCCAAAGCTACCCCGCGATAATGCCTGCCTTTGTCATTTTTATCGTGGATCCTGGCAGTGTTTCCGACCTGGTACATGGTGTAATTGTTCTCAAACGCGTTATCGATGCCCTGACGCGTCCGCTTAATACGCGCCCACACGCCATGGTCCATCCCGTCCGTATAACGCGCTTCGCCCATACGTTTATTCAGACGGTCCAGCTCCGTTCCCAACGCGTAGTTTGCGTATTGGAAATCTTCAATGACCTTAAAGGCTTCGGAGGTTTTCGGTTCCGACTTGGGAGCAGGCGTCGGTTCAGAAGCCGTTTCGGTCTTTTCCTTTTCCTCTACATCTTCAGTCTTATGAATATACCAGTTCGTGCCGCTGCCGTCAGCAGTTGTTGTCGAAGGCGCTTTTTTCATCGAATTTTTCGCAGCCGTACCGTCAGCCGGAGCGGTCTCCGCTTTTTCGCTCTTTACTTCATACCTGTGAACAAAAATCTTATCTCCGTCTTCTATCTTTTCCTGAGACAAAGCTTTTACCGTAGTACTGTCAAGAACGATACTGCTGCTCGCATCGGCAACGTTGGCAAAATACAGCCGGTCTTCTTTTGAGGGATCCGCATTGGGCTGCATCTTTTCCAAATTCGCGGCCTTGGAATTAAACTGGACGTCATGGGTGCCTGATCCTTTGCCGATGAAAATGTAGTCGCTGTCCCGTTTTTCATTGGCATCTGCAATCTTGTAAATGGGCTTTTTGCTTTCATCATTAAATTTTAAATCTACTTTAAAAATACCGCCGTCGCCTTTTAATTCACGGACATCAACACAATCATGACGACCGAAAAATTTATTCGTTTCTGCTTCACCGATTTTTATTGTCTTTTTATCAAACTCGTTTACAATAGTCAGATTTTCCAGCTTACTCTTGATGTCCTCATCCTGGATATTAATAATGCCGCCCTTTTCCAGCGTAATTTTGCTGATGGTCGGATTCATTTTATAAATCCATTCCGCTCCGTTTGACACTGTCAGCTTTAAATCCCCGTGACCGGAAATTTTTATATCTTCCAGTTTTTTCATTCTTTCTTCGGTAGTTTTTCCACCGTAAACTGTTTTTTCAATTAGGTAGTCAGCATATTGGGGATACTGTTCAGCAAATTCCTCCCAACTTGCAAATGTTTTATCCTCATCTTTGAATTCCGGATATGTATTTTCTTCGTCACCGTACCAAAAGGATTTGTCATTGTTTAACGTTAGTTCAATGTTCCCGTCTGCAGTCAGTTCAGGCTTGTTCTTCTTGTTATTATAATATACCCAGTCATGATGCAGATCATTTTCAACAAAGTCAATATCACCGATTACTCTGGTATAGCCACCTGCCTCCGGAGTAGGATTGATAATTGCCGTTCCACCGTTCTTGGCTGAAATCGCATCAGCCTTTGTAGCGTAAATCGAGCCGAAAAATACCGTCTTTGCAGTTATATCTGCAGTTGATTTATCGGTATCTTTATCATTTTGGACGAAAAGCGCATTATTTGTAACTGTGGTATCTGTATTATCAACCAGAACAAAAACATTACCGTCTTTATTATCGACGATAAACTGACGGTTGCTTCTGACTCCCGCCGCTGTTGCAGAAGAATAGTAATTCTTTTCACTTAACGTTACGTTTACGCCATCCCATTTACCGTCTGGTCCGGCTCCCTGATATGCAGAGGGGGCAGTGACTATGTTCTCCGCCTGTGCAACTCCGCATGCACTTCCTAACAACAAACTTAACACAACTGCTCTTGACAAATTCTTCTTAGACATAAAGGGCCTCCCGGGTTTAAAATGTGTAATTCAACATTGTAAGGACACGGCCCGAAAAGCCGTGTCCTTACAACAAGTGTGATATTAACTCCGCGATGCGGTTTTGTCAATATTCTTTAAATATAATCAAAACCACCCGTTGAACGGGTGGTTTGCTCAGGCCCTATAAGGGCCTAACTCCAGTGGTCGCCCCCTTAAGGGGGCGCCGAAACGGCCCGACAATCACACTTGTATTACTGGCAGCCCCCTACCCGGGGCTCATTTTATGCCTTATTTCTCCGGCTCACCCGTAAACGGGTCAAACAATTCTTTCATACTAATCTGATCGTTGCTTATATCTTCTTGCAACTGATTGCGTATGTACTGCCGGATCGCCGTCTCATATTTTCCTACGGTATCGACATAATACCCTCTGCACCAGAAATGCCTGTTCCCGTATTTGTATTTTAAATTTGCATATTTGTCAAATATCATCAGGCTGCTCTTACTTTTTAAATAGCCCATGAACTCTGACACGCTTATATGGGGAGGGATGGTTACAAGCATATGGATATGATCAGGGCAACATTCTGCTTCCAATATTTCTACTCCTTTTCGTTGACATAAGTCGCGCAGTATTTTCCCAACGTCTGCTTTGATTTTTCCATAGATTACTTGTCTCCGATATTTCGGTGCAAACACAATGTGATACTTGCATCTCCACTTGCTATGTGATAAACTTTTTACATCATCTTGCATGATAAAACCTCCTGTGATGGTTGTGTGTGCTTGTCAGGCCACATCAATCTTATCACAGGAGGTTTTCTCTTCCGTTTACTAAAGTATTCTTTACCGACCCCCGGTTGAACCGGGGGTTTATTGGCGCTAAAGCCCCAAATATAGCCATGACATGATTTGCTAACCATGTCATGGCTAAAACACTACTAGTCTTTATAGGTTCAGTTTACTCCGGCAATCGGCGGCTGCGGCATGGCGATGTTGCGGCCCATATGGTTAACCTTTGTTCCCAACTCAAAATTCCTGTTTGCAAAAAAGCTGGATACTCCAGTATCCGGCTTTTTTCCGTCAGCCCGCTCACAGAGCGGATTCCGGAGCCTGTATTCTTATATATATAGAAGATAGACATCGGTAATGTCTTGTCTGCAGTAACTTTCTGTTACTGCTTTCAAACTGTCTGAGAATACTGCCATTGGGTTTTGGCATAAAATAAGACTCTAATGGCGGGTCACGGGCAGTATCTTATTAGGCGCTTACGATTCTCAGAGTTTTTAATACAGGCAGAGTCTTCTCCAAAAATGCTTTGCTCTGCTCCTTAAGCTCCGCCAGATTCTCTTTTTCTGTTTCCAGCATTTTTCCGTCTTTGATCAGATTCCGGCTTTGGGATTTCAGTATGTTCCATACCTCCTTGTGCAGAACACTTTCTTTTTTTCCTTCCCAAAGAAAATGCAGGAACAGCTGCTGAATGCGTCCAATGTTAAAACCGTAACCGGTCAATGGAGAGGCCAATACCGAAATGTCTTCGGAATAAAGCGCTCTCCGGCACAAATATCTGTTCAGCCGACAGCAGTACGGGGTAACAGCAAGAACTGCTTCCTCCGACTGACAGGGCGCAATAATGTTCTGTTCTGCCATGACCAACAAAAGACTGGAGAGAACGACGGGTGCAATTTCCGGATGAATACCGGCAAAGGCAGTAAAGTTCCTTGGTCTGGAACGGTCAGCCTTCAGCCAGTTGTAAATAGGAGTGATCAGTTCCGACTTGAAATCAACCGTGCGGTAATAGCCGATGCATTCCAGTTTTTCTGCTTCCGGTACAACGATAACGTATTTTGTTTCCAGAAGGGAATCAAGCAGTTTCTGAGAGGTCAGCTTCAATCCGCCTTTTACATACAAATCTTCGCGGAACTGTCGGTTGATGTAGTAGTCTCGCATCTCCTCCCGCAGCAGCGGATGGCGTATGCCAGTAAGGAACTCCAGCGCTTTTTCCGGCATATTCATGCATTCCAGATTGTCCAACGCGTCCAAAAGACTAGCGGTGCAGGCATAGTCCAGCTTTGCTTCCTTCAGCATTTCCGCCACTTCTGTAAAGTACATAACATTCCAGTCCCGGTTCAGATATTCGTGGGCAAGATAACTTGGATCCTGTTTCTTCAGCACCTGCAGATGACTGACCAGCGATTTATGTCGCTCCGCGTATTGGGTATTTGCCCTGACAGCTTTTTCCGCAAATGCCAGCGCATTGGTGATACGTTCCGCCGCATTGTTCCCGCTGCGGGCGTAAACGTCCGGCATGGTCAGAAGTTCCCGGATCGGATGATTCTGCGCCCAGCCCGGAAAACAATTGTAGCTGTTGTAGAACACGCCACCCGGCTTCAGATAGCGGCGCACAAACTCGACGATTCTTTTCTGATTGTCCTGACTGATCCAGGTCCATACGCCATGCATACTTATACTGTCAAACTGAGGCACGTCTTTTATTTCCAACATTTCGGCAAAGCTGATATCTCTTAAGTCTGCTTTTGTGCCTGACGCATAGCACAGCATATTTGCATGTAATGCATGGGAAGGATTGAAATCGGTACCGAAATACCGGCCCTGTATGGCGGCAGCGTGAATGTTGATGGAAACGCCCTGACCGAAGCCCAGTTCACAGTGTACGGAGCCCGGTCCCGGCTCCGGTATTTCATAACCGTTAGCCAGCAGGCAAAGGCGCTGCCATGCAGGGCTCAGTTCACGGTAATAACCATATGTATACGTACCTTCTGTAAAATATCCTTCGTTCCACATTTTTGTACCTCTTTTCAATAATAGCCGCTGATTTTTTCAAAGATGTAAGAAGAGATTCCCTGCTTGTCGAGGGAATCTCTCAATTTATATCATATCTCTTTTTTTATACAGCTTATTACTTGGCAACCGCCTTTTCCGCAACTGCAGTCACAATCTTGCTGCCGTAGACATCCCGGGTCTTCCCTTCCGGATACTTCGAATCAGAATTGTTTACACGTACCCGTTCCACTTTCTTGCGGTCGTTGTCCTGACCGGAGATGCGTTCTACATAGATACGACCCAGTTCCGGCTCGAATTCCTTGGCAATCTTGGAATCCAGTCTTACCCCGCTGCGCACCAGACGGTCCAGCATCGCCGCAAACTCATACCGGGTCATCGCCCGGTCGCCCTTGAACAGGCCGTCCGGATAGCCCTTCAGCGCACCGCGTTTCTGCAGGTCTTCCACATACTCATAAGCCCAATGGTTTTCCGGTACATCCGGGAACATAGCCGTCTCAAGGTTGGTTCCGCCTTCCAGACGATCCATGCGGGCTGCCATCTGGGTCACCAGACTGCGCAGATCCTGAATCTCGCGGGCCATGGCGGTGCGGCTCCGGGTAATGCGGTTCCGTGTGCCATCCAGACCGAAGGTGATACCGGCGTTAATCATATTGTCGCTGTTACCAAAGGTGCCGCCGATACTGAACATCACACTTTCATCCGGACGGTAGAACGCGCCGATAGCCGCCGCCGTTTCACCGCGGTAATGGCCAACGCCGGCAGAGAACTGCATCTTATCATCCGGGTTGAAGTCCATGGGATGCAGAGCCGCCAGAGCTGCCGCGCCGGCCAGGCCCTTCCGCATACGGTTGTCCAAATCGCCGAACTGGTTGTTAATGTTGTCGATTCTCGTCGAATTGTCTTTAACCTTTTCGTCCAATGCGGTAATGTTTTCAGCGGCTGTGTTGTCTTTCTTAATGTAATTGCCGTCTTTCTTTACACGGGTTTCGTTGTAAACCGTGTCGCCGGTTACAATGCCGGTATCTCCGGGAGCCACCTTGCCATCAGTCTTCACATTAACGGCATACGTAGTGAAGTCACCTTCTGTGCCTTCGGTCACAGTGGTATTCTCCCCGTCAATTACTTTTACATTGGTGGCAGCCTGGGCACTGATGGTGTAGGTAATGCTTCCGTCGTCATTATTCTTTTCTTTCACCGTGATGTTCTCTCCGGCTTTTACGGTATTCCGGGTATCTTTTGCGTCTATTGTGTAAGTGGTTGTGTGGTTGTTGGTGCCAGAAGGCGTAATCGGTTCATCAGAATCGGTCGGTTCTGCCGTTGTTTCACCAGTTTCCCCGGCGCCTCCGGATCCTCCTGTCGTTCCATCCCCTTCGGTCGTCAAGTCGGTCGTCTTTCCATTTGTTTCTTCAGTTTTTTCCGGAGTATCCGCCGTAACAGTAATGTTTTCCCCTGCTTCTACCATTGCATTCAGCGAATGAATCGTATACTTGATATGTCCATTGCTGTTTTCCTTAATTACCTCAACGTTGTCTCCACCGACAATTTCAACCTGCGCCGCCATCATCTGCGCCACGTTGACAGCATCGGTCAGTGCAGAACCTGCTGCAACATTTGTAATTTGGCGGGTCATAGTTATATCTGCCGCCTGACTTTCTCTTGTAACAACCCGGCCAGCTGCATTAAGATATTGTCCTTGCTCATTCTTTCGTTTTGTTGTACCGCCGCCGACAGAAACCGTACCCGCCGTTGCCTTCCAGGCTGATTCAATTTGCAGGTTGTTCACTTCATCAGATTCTAACACATGTGCCGTACCGGTAACCGGGTCATACCCGTTAACCGTCGCCGCCGCTCCGGCAATAGATTTATTACCAAGCGCCACAACATTATCTGCAGTAGCCTGCGCATCATTACCAAGAACAAAGGCATCAGCAACAGCTATTGTATTGTTATTACCAATTGCATAACTGTTATTCCCGCTAATAGTACTCGGATCGCCAAACGCACCGGAATTTGCGCCGCTAATAGTATGCCCTGTACCGATAGCTATACTCTTATCACCGGTTACAGTATTATTGGTACCAAACGTGATTGCCTGATTCGCGTTTTCGATCTTATTATTCGTACCGATTGCAATGCTCCGACCGCCCTTGCCTCCATTTTCTTTAATATAGTTGCTTAAAATATCTTTTATTCCCTCAAAATCACTATTCTCAATATATTCTTGTAACTGAGTTGCAGTTCCCATATTACTTAAACCGTTAAATACGCTTTGTAGCCGCATTAACGCCAATGCTTTCTGTATCTTATTTCCTTGCAACCCAGCAATTATTGAGTCAATATCTACGTTTTTAATAGTATCTAAGGCAGGTTCAAAGTTTTCATAAGAATTAACTATACTATTACCAGTTCCATAAATGACAGCAACATTACTATCTTTAGTTGTATTCAAACTTCCTACCAGCGTATTGCTTACCCCGTCAAAAGCTTTTACACTGTCAAGATATTGAACTGCTTTTGTTGCAATTTGGGTTCCGCCATTATTTTTAAGGGCGGTAACCAAGGCTTGTGCTTTGGTTACTGAATCTTCATTATTATCTATTGTGTTAAAACTGCCGATAACTGTAGAACCTGCACTTACCACACTTGGCATTTTTTGTATTACAGGATTTATCATGTTCATCAGCGTCTGTTTATCCGAGGACCCAGTACCCACTGCTGCCGCTGAAGCCTGTTTTACTTCTACTAATATTGACGCCATCGTATCAATAGCTTTTGAATTTGATCCGACAACAGTTGACATTATTCCTTGTGCATCGGCATAATTTCCCACTGCAGTTGAAGCAACGCCTACAGCGGATGTATGAACGCCTGCTGCCAACGCATTGTTGCCAATAGCACCATCATTAGAATAGTTGCTGTTTTCTTCCTCATCCGTCTCTTTCGTTGTATTCACGCTATAATAATGCGTAGACACAGATTTCAGCTGCGCAACGTTCACAGCATCAGTATCGTTAAAACCTGCAGCTACATTTGTAATCTGCCTGGTTGTTCCGCTGCCGGGACTAGCTACATAAAGAGTTTCCGCTTGTTCCGGCCTGGTTTCTGAAATTCTTTCATCATAGTCTAAATGACTTTTTAAAAGATTCAACTGTTCGTCATTTAAGCTTGCCAGCAAATCAGCAGGCGCAAGCGATGTGTCTACGCCTAATGCTTCCAGCGCGCTTTTGTTGTCCTCAATAGCAGACTGTAACCCGCTTTCACTAAACCCATACCATGTTTTCTTTTCATTCCCTACGGAAATAGCTGCAGCAGTCGCTACCCATGTTGAAGACGTAAGTTTAGAAGCCTTTCCTGTTACAGGATCATAGCCTACTACTCCGGCTCCAGTTTTTGCGATGGAATCAGAACCTAAGGCAACACCCTTACTGACTCTTACATCCGTATTGTAACCCAGCATAACGGTGTTTTCAATATCAGCGGTGTGTTGTACAGCTTGAAAGCCCTCTAATACAGCAGCTTCGTCACTAGGTGTAGCACTAGATCCGATAATTATATTATTACCGCCGCCGCTGATTCCGTGCAAATCGCCTATAATTATGTTGCCATTACTGTTTAGAACCTCGTTGCCCGTACCGATTACGCTGACATGTTCACTGTGTTTGACTGTGTTTTCAAAACCGTCAAGCAAATCATATTGCGTGTCATATACCCTGAATCCCGTAGAATCAGTGTCAGCAGTTATTACGTCCCCGGTTGAAGGATCAATCA
>JAFSOW010000051.1 GCA_017443165.1 Acidaminococcaceae bacterium
GCAGCTTTTTTCGACATACTTCATAACCTCCTTATAATTTGCTTGTACCGGTTATACGGTACGCGGACATGATTTCTGCCATTTCTCAAATGGAACCAAAATATCACATCCCCGCAGGTTTAATGAGAGTACGGGGAAAAAAGCCCAGACATAACTGTCTGAGCTTTTTATTCTTAATAAATCTCTTCCGGTTTGAAGAAGTTTTTGATTTCCCGTTCTGCCGCTTCCGGACTGTCGCTGCCGTGAATTACGTTTTCGCCTTTGTCCAGGGCAAAGTCACCGCGGATAGAGCCAGGAGTGGATTCGATGGGATCGGTCACGCCCATCATGGTGCGGATGGCTTTAATCGCGTTGGGGCCTTCCACAATCATGGCAACCAGCGGACCGCCGGTAATGAAAGCTTCCAGTTCAGGGAAGAACGGTTTGTCAACATGTTCCGCATAATGATATTTAGCCTGGTCTTTGGTCATAACCAGCATCTTCAGCGCACAGATCTTTAAGCCGCGGCGTTCAAAGCGGGCGATGATCTCACCGATTAAATGTTTGCGTACTCCGTCGGGCTTAACTAATACCAAAGATTTCTGATCCATATTTTTCTCTCCTTTAAAATAAAATATTATAATGCATTGCAAAATCTATCGATCCGGACGGGGTGCCCGGTATCAATCATGACAGTCAGTCTTCCAGCTTGCCCTGCCGTCTCATCTCTTCAGCCTGTCTGCGCAGCAATGCTACGCGTTCTTCCGTGGACGGATGGGTGCTGAACAGTTTCTGCATATCTTTCGCGCTGAACGGGCACATGATAAACATATGGGCTGTTGCCTCCGTAGCGTTGCGCATGGTACGGCGGGTGGAATACTGCGCTATTTTTTCCAGGGCATCAGCCAAATGATTCGGGTTACCGCACAATTCTCCGCCGCCTTCATCAGCCTTATACTCGCGGCTGCGGGAAACAGCCATCTGGATCAGCGCCGCCGCAATAGGAGCCAGAATCAGGAAAAACAAGCCGGCAATGGGATTGCTGTTTTCCCTGTCACGGCCGCCGCCAAACCATAAAGCAAACCGGGAGATTGTCGTAATCACACCGGCCAAACTGGCAGCCACGGTGCTGATCAGGATATCCCCGTTCTTTACATGCGTCAGCTCATGCCCCAGCACGCCTTCGATTTCTTTCGGGGTAAGATAGTTCATCAGCGCCGTCGTTACCGCAACAGCCGCATGTTGCGGATTACGCCCGGTAGCAAAGGCATTGGGCACTTGGTCATCGATGATATACACTTTGGGCATGGGAAGATTTGCCCGCTGGGCAAGCCGTTTCACGATACCGTATAAAGCCGGCGCTGAATTCTCATCCACCTGATGGGCCCTGTACTGGGACAACACTACCTTATCACTGTTCCAATACGTATAGAAGTTCATGGCCAGCGAAAAGATAAGCATGATCATCATACCCTGCTGACCACCTGCAAAATCGCCTACCATAACCAGCAACAGTGTCAGAAGTGTCATTAAAAATGCGGTTTTCATAGCTCTTCACACGCTCCTTATATAAATACTGATATTACCGGCCTGCAACAGAAAATCACGTAAACAGTTAACTTCTTCATTCCGGCAAACAAAAGGATTTTTCCCGGGAAAAACAATTGCGACAATAACATTTAAATCAATTTATTATAACAGACTTTGTTTTATTTTTCAATTTCTCCTTTTATGGCCTGGAGCATATCTTCGCTGTTCTCACGAACCTTCCTGATCAGAATGGGGTTTAACAGTCCGGCGATCATAGGGATACCAAACTCGAAGTCCACGGCAAGGGAAACATTGACGCCCTCTTCCGTATCACGCATTTCCCAGGCGCCTTCCATTTTTTTCAAATCACCGGCGGTCTGCTTATAGGTAATCTTAAAGGATTCCGGATAAAAGTCATCCCTTTCGGTCCAGACTATCTTTCTGCCGTCCACGTTGGAGACCCAGTGGGAAATATCGTAATTATTGCCTTTCTCAAGCACTTCCACGCTGACGAGGTTTTTCATAAATTTCGGGTAGGATGCCATATCCTGAATCACGTCAAAAATCTTCTTCTTATCGCCTTTAATAACAATTTCAGATTTTACAAACGGCATATAAACTCCTTTTCTTACACACCTGTACGGCTGTGAATAAATTTACACGTGTTTATAACTCTTCGATCACTTCCGCAACCTGCTTTATGGAGTTGCGCAATACTTCCAGCACATGGTCCACAACGGATTTCGGCATGATAAGCGGCGGTTCGATGCGGATGACTTTCGGATTGTTCAGTGTGTATGCCACAATAACATGCTGGTCGATCATCAGCGCCATCAGCATACCGCCGGCGCCTTCTTTTGCAAGATCCATGCCGATCATCATGCCGCGGCCACGGACTTCTTTAATTACCTGGGGGAAATCCTTCGCAATGGATTCAATGCCTTTCTTAAAATATGCGCCGGTCTCCGCACTTCGCTGTAACATGTTTTCTTCCTCAATGACCTGCAGGGTCGCCACGCCGGCGGCACAGGCCATCTGCCCGCCGCCAAAGGTTGAAGTGTGCAGGAAAGGCGCTTCAATCAGACCCTGCCAGGCTGCTTCCGTCCCGATTACGGAACCGATGGGCATAATGCCGCCGCCCAGGGCTTTGGCTACAGCCATCAGGTCAGGCTTTGCCCCGTCGTGCTCTGCGCCGAACCAGGTTCCGGTACGCCCTATACCGGTCTGTACTTCATCCGCAATCAGCAATGCGCCTTTTTTATGGGCAATTTCTTCCGCCTGTTTCATGTAACCTTCGGCAGGGACATTGATGCCGCCTTCCCCCTGTACCGGTTCCAGGATCACCGCAGCTGTATCCTCATCGACAGCCTGTTCCAAAGCTGGAATATCGTTAAAAGGAATATGGATAAAGCCATCCAGCAACGGTTTGAAAGGGTCCCGGTACAAGTCCCGGCCCGTGGCCGTCAAAGAGCCAAAGGTTTTGCCGTGGAACGCATTGTGGGCTGCCACAAACTTCTTACGGCCGGTCGCGAGGCGGGCCACTTTCAGGCAGCCTTCCACCGCTTCCGTACCGCTGTTGCAGAAAA
>JAFSOW010000052.1 GCA_017443165.1 Acidaminococcaceae bacterium
TATTTATGCTTATTACTTTCGTCCCCGCATATTCTTAAACCAATACAGGGGAAAGAATATGATCCATGCCATAAAAGTCCCGATTGCCCATAACAACGCCCGCGGATTGTTATGGTTGCGTGCGTCGTTATGAACATAGTAGGCAAGGTACAGGGATATTATGATAGCGAAAGGGCTGATGCCCGTTACGCCCGGCTCAAAAATAGAATCCAGCATAATCCTGCTCTCCTTCTGATATACTCTTGCGCCGTATCCTGCTCATTTCGAATACACCGGTACATCCGGCAACATCCCTTTGGCAGAACGGCTGCGGGACCGGAATTTGTTTTTATCCTGCTGCAGTTTCACGATATCCACTTCAAACAACCGGTTCCAGGGGAATACCACGTCAAATTTCGTCCCTGCAGTTATATCATAATTAACCGCTAACCGGCTGATAATGTCCAGAGCCTGTTTTTTAATTTTCGGCATCATTTCATTTAATGTATATTTGTATGCCGGCTTTTTATTCTTTTCCAGTTCGTCTGTAATAAGTCTCCTTGCATTAGACTGATAATACCAGTCGTCCAAGATGCGTTCCCGCATCAGCATCAGCTGTTTGTCTTTCGCAATCCGGGGCGCCAGCATTCCCTGGGCAATCGCAAATCCGATGGTATTGTCTGCCGTATTCCATCCGTTGTATGCAGATAATTTATCCGTAAAGCCCCGCAGCGACATCTCATTCATAAAGCCGTTATCGCCGCCGTTGGAAAAGGCTACGTCGGCCAGTGAAATATTTGTGCCTTTTTCCAGCATTTTTCCCAGATTCACAATATATCGTTTATTGGCCGGAGAAGCATAATACTGGTTTGAAAGGTTGGTAGAGTCGTACATCGTACCGTCCGCCGGCGTATTGATAGCCAGAACAACATCCGCCGCATCGGGACTGAACACAATTTTACCGCCTGCCGCAACGATTTGCTCCGGAACCGATTTCCCCAGTGGCATATCAGAATATTGCGGTATGGTTTTGGGACCGACGCCTTCTACATACAGCGGACAAACCGCCGGAGTCCGGTTGGTCAGGTCGTTTACCGCCCGCGTTAACAGCAACAGGCCCAACTGGTCTACACCGGGCAGGATCTGAAAAGATTCATCGGCAAGGTGTGCATTGTTCAGGGAGATTTTACGCGCTTCCATATGGGTATGGGATAACGGTGCATTGTCATCCTTGCCGATGGCAAAATAGTCAAAGCGTCCCACCCGGGTCAGCATAGCCAATTGATGGTTAATCGCCATGTTCTTGTTACGGCGGTCCAGCCAGTCTTTCAGATGATCCCTGGCCAGATTCCGTTCAAACGCGCCAACCTCAAAATCTTCCAGCAGTGTTTCCGCATGCAGGTCCGACTTGTCAGAAAGCTGGGAATACCGGTAAATGGCAGGACCCACATTGGAATAGTAAGCCGGCTCTACGTTGCCATAGCTTTCCCGGGGTGTCCGCATCAGGGTACTGAATCCGTAAAAACGGGTATCTTTATCCATACGTAAGTTCTGCAACCGTTTGACCTTCGACTCTAACTCGGGCATGGACATGGAATGCGTACGGGAAGCCACAAGTCCCCCATAAATCAGGGCGTCAGTGGAAATTACGGCAGCATCTACCTTCTCCGCCCTGCTCTCCAGCCATTTCCACAGTTTTTCTGTATCGGCCGGAGCCGTACGGGTCGCCAGCAAATTTTCCGGAGGCGTATAGATTTTATAGCCTGCCGCTTCCATAACCTTCACCGGATAAGAAAAGCAGACAGGACGGTTATCCAGCGGGATAAACAGAAGGGCCGTTTTATCTTTCGCCAGCGCTGTCATTCCGGAAAACACGCACAATATGAAACTGAACAATGTTATAACTCTTAAACAAATGCTGTCTGTTCATGATAAAGCTCAGAATTCTCCCTTAATTGGAAAGCATAATACTCCATTTTAGTTTTGTATTATATAATTATAACGCAAGCTGATTTAAAAGGAAAGTACACTTACTTAATTTTAATTACATTATGATAATTTTCACGCTTGACACGTAAATTTAAAGTGCTATAATTTACGCATAAACAAAATAACCTTAAAAGTAATGCGAAGGACCATGTTTTGCATACTGCCTTACAGAAAATGCCGTAATTGCTGAGAGCGGCAGCGCAAGCGTAAAACGGAACCACCTTCAAACTGCCTTGTGAAAAGTTTCTTCTGATTAGCAAGCGCCGCGTAAACTGCGTTACCGGTTCTTGAGTGGGCTGCCTGTGCAGTCAATGAGGGTGGAACCGCGATTAACCTCGTCCCTGTGTGTTGGGAACGGGGGTTTTTTATTTTCCGGAAAGCCGTTTGCGATCCATGCAAAGGATCCGAGCGGAACAGGTTTCCGGTTTTGTTTGAAATCCTGCGTTACCAATGAAGCATTCGTTATTTTAGGAGGAAAATGGAAATGTCAAATGTAAAAGTAACCTTAAAAGACGGCAGTGTAAAAGAATTTGCTGCCGGCACCAGCTATCTGGAAATCGCCAAAAGCTTGAATCAGAAATTAGGC
Organism: Acidaminococcaceae bacterium; assembly: GCA_017443165.1. Classification (GTDB taxonomy): domain Bacteria; phylum Bacillota; class Negativicutes; order Acidaminococcales; family Acidaminococcaceae; genus Succiniclasticum. The sequence continues at coordinate 2,555 of JAFSOW010000052.1, forward strand.
AAGCAGGCATTGTTAGCCGTAGTGGACGGAGTAAACAAAGACCTCAGCGATACCGTTGAAAAAGATGCTGTCGTTGAATTTGTTACACCCGACACCAAAGAAGGCCTGCATGCCATCCGCCATACCGCGTCCCATGTGATGGCCCAGGCTATCCAGCACCTGTTCCCCGGAGTGAAGTTCGCTATCGGTCCCGCCATCGACACCGGGTTCTATTATGACATCGACAGCGATCATGTCTTCACGCCGGAAGACCTGACCGCCATTGAAAAGGAAATGGCTAAAATTGTAAAACAGAATCTTCCGCTGGTACGCAGCGAAGTTCCCCGGAAGGACGCCCTGGCCCGTTTTGCAGCGGAAAAAGAAATCTATAAAGTGGAACTAATCAACGACCTGCCGGAAGACGCGGTCATCAGCCTGTACACCCAGGGTGATTTCACGGATTTGTGCGCCGGTCCCCATTGCCCCTCTACCGGACGGGTAAAAGCCTTTAAGCTTATGAGCCTGGCAGGCGCTTACTGGCGCGGCAACGAAAAGAACAAAATGCCGCAGCGTATCTACGGTACCGCCTTCCCCAGTAAGGAAGAATTGGACGAATACCTGCACATGCTGGAAGAAGCCGAGAAGCGTGATCACCGCAAGCTGGGCAAAGAATTGGATATTTTCAGTATGCATGACGAAGGCCCCGGCTTCCCCTTCTTCCATCCCAATGGCATGCGCCTTCGCAATGCCATTCTGGAATACTGGCACCAGGTACACCGCAAATACCTGTATGAACAGGTCATGACCCCCATGATCATGAACCGTGATCTGTGGATCCGTTCCGGTCACTGGGATCATTACCGGGAAAACATGTATTTCACCAAGATCGACGATATGGATTACGCCATCAAACCCATGAACTGCCCCGGCGGCATGATGGTCTATAACACCCGTCCCCACTCCTACAA